>NZ_PPXX01000012.1 GCF_021655075.1 Clostridium sp. Cult2 | reverse complement strand
AAAAAATATCCACTTAGGACCAACACTACCAGCTTTCTTATCACCAAATGTAGCCAATGTATTGGTAGAAAACTTCGGAATTGGAACAATTTCAAATGTTGAAGATGATATAAAGATGTTTATGGAAGCTTAATCTATAAAACCCCGTCTATAGGAATATAGATGGGGTTTTGTAATGCTTTTAACGGTTTATTGCCTTCTTTTTTATCAGATATATTTTAGCATTGATATAACATTACTGGTCTATGATCTGAGATGTCAACGGGTAGTACCTCACTTCTTAAGTTATAGGTAGAAAGCTCTCTCATAAATAAAAAATCAATTTTGGGATTGTCAGAATTATTATAGCAGTTTAAAGTACAGACTCCTACAGGTCCAATATCAATTATAGGGAACCCGTGGTTAAGCATCATATTATAAGCATCTGAACCTTCTGGGGTATTTAGATCACCACCAAGGATTATTCTTTCATTAAAATAACAATTATTGTTTAATACATTCTTTATTTGTTGTGCCTGAAAAATCTGATCTCCTTGTAGTCCCAAATGGAATGTGCCTATATATATTGAAAAATCGTCCATGTGTACATTTGCAAGAAGAAAACTGCGATCTTCTTTGCTGTTTATCTTAGGCAAATGGATTTTTAAAGCAATTGTCATTGGATAGCAACTTAGAATTGCATTACCGTAATATCCTGGATTCATATTCTTAGAAACAATATATTTATAATTCCAAACCTTTCCTGTGGTAAGAGTAAGTCTGTTGGCAATATATGCAGCCTGATGAGTCTTTATACCGGATCGTAAAGTATATGCATCTACTTCCTGAAGACATATTATTGTAGCTTTGGAATCCCTAATAAAATCTGCAATTCTATCTAAATTTTCTGTTTTTGAAATTGGATAACCGCCTTCTTTATTTTGTCCGACTTTAATATTCCATGTCAGAACATTTATGCACATTATTTCCACTCCAAATGTTTCTATTTTTAACTTTATATATTCTTTCTCATTATCTCTTCTACTTCATTTTCTTCAGGAAATCTTCCCAATTCCTTCTTAGAAAAAATCAATTCATCTCCAATAGTTACTTCAAAGACTCCATCAGATGATGGGATTATTATTAGTTCAGATATTTTGTTTTTATGTTCTCCCAATAAATTATCCGTTAGAGCAACTGCTCTTGGTAGGTAGCCTCAAGCTGTACAATACTCAATAGTTATAATTTTTTTCACGGTATCACTCCTTGTCTAATTATGGTTAATATTACATTAATTAATAGTTGCCCTAAAGGAATGGAAAATATCTATAATTAGACTAGGAATTATTAAGTTATTTACTCCTGTTATGTAAATTTTAGATCTTGTTTTCCATTATAGGATAATAAATGTCATACACCCTATAAATGCCAATAAAAATGCATACACTACCCCTTGG
>NZ_PPXX01000118.1 GCF_021655075.1 Clostridium sp. Cult2 | reverse complement strand
GTTAAAGTATTCACTTAAAAGGTTATTTCAATCTTTAATAACATTATTTATTGTAATAACGGTAGTATTTCTTCTCATGCGACTAATGCCAGAGGAAGGATATTTTGGCGATGGATATGAAAAGCTGGATGAGGCGCAAAGGGAAGCCATATTAACAAGTATGGGACTTAGGGATCCTATGCATATTCAGCTAAAAAATTTTTACTCAGACCTTCTATCAGGAAATTTAGGAACCTCCATAATATATCGACCAAAGGTGCCTATTGCCGAAATCCTTAAAACCAAGATACCCTACTCAGTACGTTTTGGGCTAGCTGCTATGGGAATTTCTTTAGTTCTTGGAGTATCCTTAGGTATTACTATGGCTAGAAGTAAAAACCAAATTTGGGACAAGGTAGGTACAGGTTATATAGTGTTTATTAACGCTGTCCCTGCTGCAGTTTACTATCTATTTTTGCAACTATATGTGACGGATATATTAAAACTACCAATTCTATTTAATCCAGACAGACCTGTTAGTTGGATACTGCCTACTATTTCCATGTCTTTAGGAGGAACTGCTTCTTATGCCATGTGGATGAGACGTTATATGGTAGACGAATTAAACAAGGACTATGTAAAATTAGCAAGAGCAAAAGGTCTAAGGGATAAGACCATAATGGTGAAACATGTACTTAGAAATGCCTTCGTACCCATGGTTCAGTATTTACCTACATCTCTATTATTTACCATATCAGGTTCTATATATATTGAATCCTTATACTCTATTCCAGGAATGGGAGGGCTTTTGGTAGATGCTATTCAAAGGCAAGATAATACATTGGTTCAAGCCTTAGTCCTTATTTACTCATCTATAGGCATAATTGGTCTATTTTTAGGCGATATTCTAATGGCAACTTTAGACCCAAGAATTAAGCTGGAGAGAAAGGCAGGTGCTAGATAATGGATAATTCCTTATTTGAATTTGCAATCTATGATGAATCTAAAGCAGAAAGGACTGGATACTCTAATTATTCCTATTGGCGTTCTACAGTTCAAGTATTTATGAAGAATAAAGTGGCTGTATTCCTATTGTTTTTAATGATAACAGTACTAGCCTTTACAATGATTCAACCTTATTTACCAGGACAGAAATCTCCTACTAAAATTCATATCGATGAGACTACCAATATGCAACTTAGAAACCATCCCCCTGATTCGGAATTCTGGTTTGGGACTAATTCCATTGGGCAAGACCTATGGGCTCGTATCTGGAGTGGCACTAGGACTTCATTATTAATAGGTTTTTTTGTTGGTTTATGGGAAGCAATAATAGGTATTATAGTTGGAGCCTTATGGGGTTATGTTAGAAGATTAGAATCCATTATTACTGAAATATATAATGTATTAAACAATATTCCCACAACCATAGTTCTAATACTTTTAACTTACATAATGAAACCTAGTGTATTTACCATGATATTTGCCATGTGTATGACAGGTTGGCTAAATATGGCTCGTTTTGTTCGGAATCTTATAGTCATTATTAGGGATAGAGAATACAATTTAGCTTCCAGATGTTTGGGTACACCAACTAACAGAATAATCACCAAAAATTTATTACCCTATTTAGTTTCGGTAATCATGTTAAGAATGGCATTAGCTATTCCTGCTGCCATAGGTTATGAAGTTTTTTTAACCTATATTGGACTAGGCCTTCCTGTAAGTATTCCATCCTTAGGAAATTTAATTAATGAAGGTAGAAGGGTAATGGGAGTTCCATCTTTACGATACCAATTAATATTCCCCGCAGTAGTCCTTTCAATTATTACCATATCCTTCTATGTAATAGGTAATGTATTTGCAGATGCATCTGATCCAAGAAATCACGTATAGGAGGTGGCTTAGATGACAAATTCTAATATAATATTGTCCGTTCAGGATTTAGTAGTTAAATTTAATCTAAGAGGCAAAATTTTAACTGCCATAAGGGAAGCCTCATTGGATTTATATGAAGGAGAAAGTCTGGCCATTGTAGGGGAGTCAGGAGCTGGGAAGTCTGTATTTACCAAAACTTTTATGGGCTTATTAGATGCCAATGGATGGGTAGAATCTGGCAGTATATTATATAAGGGAGAAGATTTGGCTAAATATAAGACGGAAGAGGATTGGATAAAGATTAGAGGAAGGGAATTTGCCATGGTATTTCAAGAACCTATGACTTCATTAAATCCCCTAAAGAGTATAGGTAGCCAAGTGGAGGAGGCGGTAGTACTCCATCAAGGTTTAAAAGGTGAGAAAGCAAAAGAAAAGGTGCTTGAAATACTAGATGATGTAGGCATATCCGAACCGATAAGAAGATATCATCAATATCCTCATGAATTCTCTGGTGGAATGAGACAGAGGGTGGTTATAGCTATTGCAATAGCTTGTAATCCTAAGATACTAATATGCGATGAGCCTACTACTGCTTTGGATGTAACCATACAGGCACAAATACTAGATTTACTAAAAAACCTACAGAAGAAGTATAAATTGACCACCATTTATATTACCCATGATTTAGGAGTAGTAGCAAATATAGCAGATAGAATAGCTGTAATGTATGCTGGAGATATAATAGAAATAGGCACCTGTGAAGAAGTCTTCTATAACGCACAACATCCCTATACTTGGGCTTTGCTTTCATCCTTGCCTCAATTAGGCGTTAAGGGAGAACCTTTATATTCCATTAAAGGAACACCACCAAATTTGTTCAATGAGATAAAGGGAGATGCTTTTGCTTCTAGGAATGAAAAGGCATTAAAAATAGATTTTGTAAAAAGGCCCCCATATTTTCAAGTAAGTCCTACCCATAAAGCTAAAACTTGGTTACTAGATTCTAGAGCGCCAAAGGTTGAACCACCAGAATCCATAAAAATTTTACGCAAACAATGGCAGGTGAAGGCAAATGGATAAAATAAAAAAGGAAATTTTATTAGAAGTCAAAAATTTACGCATAGAGTTTGGGAAGAAAAAGAAGGATAAATTTGTGGCAGTAGATGATGTGAGTTTTCATATCTATAAAGGTGAAACCTTTGGACTGGTAGGAGAATCTGGTTCAGGAAAAACTACTATTGGTAGGGCTATTACCCGTATAGTAGAGACTGCTGGCGGAGAGATATTGTTTAAAGGGCAGAAGATAAATGGAAATATTAGCAGAGAATTAGATAAGGAACTGACTAGAAAGATACAGATGATTTTTCAAGATCCAATGGCTTCCTTAAATGAGAGGGCTAAGGTAGATTATATTGTATCTGAAGGTTTGTATAATTTAAAGAATTATAAAGATGAAGAAGATAGGAAAAGAAAAGTAGAAAAGGCCTTATTAGATGTTGGACTTTTACCAGAATTTGCTAGTCGCTTTCCCCATGAATTTTCAGGAGGACAAAGGCAAAGGATTGGAGTTGCTAGGGCATTAATCATGGAGCCAGAGTTTATCATTGCAGATGAACCCATATCAGCCTTAGACGTTTCTATTCGAGCTCAGGTTTTAAATCTATTATCTGAACTACAAAAAGAAAAGGACTTGACTTATTTATTTATAGCTCACGATTTATCTGTAGTAAGGTTTATAACAGATAGATTAGCAGTTATTCATAAGGGGAAAATAGTTGAATTAGCAGAAACTGAAAAACTTTTCGCAAATCCATTACATCCGTATACTAGGGCTTTACTTTCAGCCATTCCCTTACCTAATCCAATAAAAGAGAAGCAAAAGGTGTTAGAAGTATATGACCCAAATTGTCATAACTATGAGAAGAATCCTCCTAAGTGGATAGAAATAGAACCAGGTCATTTTATATTAGCCAATGAAGAAGAGATTGAAGAATATATGATAAGATTAAGCAAAGCTTAAGAAGGGGGTAAATTATGAAGGAATTAGCTATTATTATAGATACTATAGGTCCTTTAAAGCAGCAAGTAGGTTTTGAAAAGGAAGCTGCCGATGAATCTATCTTTGGTAGATTAGTAACCATATTGAATAAAGAAAAGGATAATTGGTATTACGTGGAAACTGACTATAGATATAGGGGATTTATTCACGGAGATTATCTATTAATAGATAGAGAAAAGGTAAAAAACTGGGATAGAGAAGCCAATCATATAGTAACATGGGGAATAGTAGATGTGATGAAAGAACCAAAATATCAAAGTTATAGCATAAAATTATTAACTAGGGGAGCAGTTATTAAACTTACAGGGAATACCAATAAAAATTGGGTAGAGATGATTTTACCAACAGAAGAAAAAGGTTGGATTAGAAAAGAATTAATTGGGGATAGGATTAGACTAGATAGGGGGATTATTGATAATAGTTTGCGGAAAAAAATAGTAAACACAGCTCTTACTTATTTAGGCACCCAATATAGATGGGGTGGCAAAACTCCTTTTGGCATTGATTGTTCAGGTCTTGCTTCCATATCATATTTAATTAATGGAGTTATTATATATAGAGACTCCCAAATAAAAGAAGAGTTTGGTATGAAAAAAATACCAAGGGAAGAGATGAAACCAGGGGACCTATTATATTGGCCTGGTCATGTTGCCATGTATATTGGATATGATAAATATATCCACTCTACTGGAGCATCGGGTGGAGTAGTAATTAACAGCTTAAACCCAGACCATGATGACTATAGGGAGGATTTAGCAAAAATAAAGGAAATAGGAACTGTGTTTTAGACCTGCTTATAACAGCAGGTTTTTTATTTGAAAGTATCAATATTGCAAAAGAAGAGATACTATATTAAAATTGAGTTAATATATTAAAGGAAAAGAGGATATTATGAAAAAGCTATATTTATATATATTATTAGGCCTAATCCTTATATTGACTGGATGTAGTAATGGTAAAGAGATAGTAGATAAGGATAAGCAGAAAGAAGATATACCTAGAAAAGAGTTAGAACCAACGGAAGAACTTGAAACTAAAAATAATATTCAAGAGAAAATAGATAATATGACATTAGATGAAAAGATAGGTCAACTGGTGATAGTAGGGATAAATGGTTATACAATAGATGATCATACAAAGGAAATTATCGAGAAATATCATATAGGTGGTTTCACTCTATTCAAATATAATATCTCTGATGAAAACCAGACTTTAGAACTATTAAATAGTTTAAAAAAGGCTAATTCAACTAACCCAATACCATTATTCTTATCAGTAGATGAAGAAGGAGGAAGGGTATCTAGACTTCCCAGCTCATTTCTAAAACTACCAGCAGCTAGAAAAATAGGGGAAATAAATGATAGAGATATCTCCCTGGAATATGGTAAAATAATAGGAAAGAGATTAAAATCTTTGGGATTTAATATGAACTTTGGCCCAGTCTTAGATATAAACTCCAATCCAAAAAATCCAGTAATAGGAGATAGGGCTTTTGGTTCTACAATTGAAACAGTAATAGAAAACGGAATACAGGTAATGAAAGGCACAAGGTCAGAAAATATTATTCCTGTTATAAAACATTTTCCAGGCCATGGAGATACGGATATGGATTCCCATATAGATTTGCCTGTGATAAATAAAGATATTAAGGAACTGGAAGAATTAGAATTAGCACCTTTCATTGAAGGCATTAAACAAGGTGTTAAAGGAATAATGGTAGGGCACATACTTTTTCCCGAATTGGACAACAAGTATCCTGCTACCTTATCAAAGGAGATTATAACAAAATTACTTAGGGAGAAATTATCTTTTAAAGGTGTAATAATATCAGATGATATGACTATGGGAGCAATAATTAAAAACTATACAATAGATGAAGCAGCTGTTAAGTTTCTAAAGGCTGGTGGTGATCTATTGCTTGTATGCCATGGCTATGAAAACCATATGAAAATTATTGAAAGAATAAAGGAAGAAGTCAATAAGGGAACCATTACTCCAGAAGAATTGGATGAAAAGGTATATAGAATTATTCAAATAAAGGAAAAGTATAAACTAAAAGACCGATTGATAGAAGAAGTTGATATGGATTCTTTAAATTCCAAAACTGAGGAGCTATTAAATAAAATTTCTAGATAGGATGGAAAGGGTTGATACTTTGCCATATAAAATTATCATTGATAGAGCTACCGATAGGATTATGTCGATGGCTGAATTGATGGAAGATAATAGCTTTAAAAAGATACCAAAAACTAAGGTGGATTATTTTATTGATGAATCCATTAAAATAGGCATTGAAACAGCATTAAATATAATGAAAAAATATAATTCTTTAAAAGAAATCTGTGAAGATAAAAAGATTCAAGTGGAAGTAGATACTACTGAATATGATTTTGAGATGGTAAAGCTTAGAGGAAAATACAAAGAAGATAAAGAAAAAATAATAATGTATGATAAATCTATAAAAAGAATGGAGCAAGCCTATAGCGGATTAGGGATTAAATTTTTAAATTATAACAATATATATAGAATATTATTAGCTCATGAACTTTTTCACTATATAGAATCTAAAGAGATTGGGAATACCTATGAAAAATTAGATGAGGTAAATGTAATCAAACTAGGACCAATTAAAAAATCATATCCTATCATAAAGACTAGCGATATAGGAGCAAATATATTTGCAAAGAAATTTCTAGATTTATCTTTTAATCCAAAGGTACTTAATTATTTATATCTTTGGGGGACAGGCTTTGTTGATATGGATAAATTACTAAACTATTTTGATGAAATAGATGAAAGGCTAAAGGTATATTATCTATGATTATGTGGAGGATAGTTTTAATGATAAGGAGGTGTTTTTTTGAATAAGGTTATTGGAATCGATGTAGGTGGCACTAGTATATATGGTGGGCTTATTAATGAAAAGGGACAAATTTTTAAAAAAACAAGTGAGGATACAGGCTCAGAGGGAGATAAGAATATTGTATTAGGTAGGATAAAAGAAATTATTAATGAATTGAAAGAAGGAGAGAAAGTAGAAGCTATTGGTATAGGCTCTCCTGGATTTATAGATGTAAAAAAAGGTGAAGTATTGACCATAGGTGGAAATATTATGGGATGGGCTGGTACTAAGATTAAAGAAGAATTATCAAAGGAATTTAATAATATACCTATTTTTGTTGAAAATGATGCAAATGTAGCAGCCATCTGTGAAGAATGGATAGGAGCGGGAAAAGGATTAGACAGTTTTATTATGTTAACCTTGGGGACAGGAGTTGGAGGAGCTATTTTTTCTAAAAAATCAGGCATATGGTATGGTAAAAACTATCAGGGGGCTGAGCTAGGCCATACTATCCTATATCCCAATGGCAGGCAATGTAATTGTGGACAGAAAGGTTGCGTAGAACAATATATATCCGGAAGTGGTATAGAAAAAACCTATTTAGAATTATCAGGGAAAAGATTAAAAGGAAAAGATATTTTTAATAATTGTAAAAATGATGAAAACTGTAAAGTAACTATTGATAAATTTGTTGAAGATTTAGGAACCTATCTAATATCTATAAAGAATATATTTGACCCTGAAGGAATAATAATTGGTGGTGGAGTTATTAACTCTAAAGAATTTTGGTGGGATAAAGTCCTCAATTATTATAATGATAACTGTAACAATCCAAAGGGAACGAAAATTCTACCAGCTAAATTTTTAAATGATGCTGGCATGATTGGGGCTGCAAAAATAGCTTTGAACAATATTTAGGAGGAAAAAAATGACAGAGAGGTTGGTTTATTTAGGTCCCTATAATAATTCTAGGACTAATGATTTATTTAACAAAGGTATTGATTATTTGGAACAAAATATAGGAAATCGTTTCTACTATATATTACCAAATGGTAATTTATTGGAAAGATATAGAGAAAAGATGATTAAAACTGTGAAGGGCACCTTTGATATTAACTTATTTACCTTTGATGACATTGTAGATAGATTATTGGAAAATAATTTAAATACCTATATAGATGGTGAAATGAAAGAAGCTCTTATTTCTAAAATATTAAGGGAACTAAATGAAAATAACAAATTAAAATATTATAAAAATATATCAAATAAAAAAGGTTTTGTTAAGAGCCTAGTTAGAATAATTGGAGAGATAAAAAGATCATTAATAACTGCTGAAGAATATCTAGCAAGATGTCCAAAAGAACCATTTTACTCTGAAATAGGATTGATATATGAAGAATATGAAAATCAATTAAATAATTATAGTCTAATAGATAGGGAAGAAAGTTTCTTCAAATCCTTAGCTTTACTTAAAGAAGACAATAGCTTTTTTGATGGCTTAGATTTTATTATAATAGACGGATTTTTTGATTTTAGACCTCAAGAATTAGAGCTGTTAAAAGAAATAACTAGAACCAAATGTCCTATATATATTAATATGCCTTTTTACAGAGATAAGAATTTTGATACTCTTCTAGAAACTTTAGAATTTCTTAAAGGATTAGGATTTGAAATTATTAATGAGGAAAAAGAAGAATTAACCTATTATGAGGAAATGGCTAGCATTTTATTTAATGAATCTAAAAGTAAATTGAAGCCTAATCATAATATTCATATGGTTAAGGCATCTAATACCTATTTGGAGTTTAAAAAGATTTCAGAAACAATTAAAAGACATAATTTAGAAGGCATAGATTTAATAGATATGGCCATTGTCCTTACTAATCCAGATGAGTATGAAGATAAAATGTTTCAAGTATTCCAGGAGGAAAGAATTCCTTGTTCTTTAAATAAGGATATTAAATTAATTGAAATACCTTTAATTAAAGAATTAGTTCATATTCTAGAACTTAAGAAAAACTCTAAAAAAACCATTATAAATAGAATAAAGAGCAATTATTTTAACCTCTGCAATATTGAAGAAAGAGAAATAATAGAATATTTTCTAAGAAAATTAAGATTTGATTCTATTGGAGATTTAATCTATGGGAACAAATTGAATACTTCAATACATATTGATGATTTGAAATCAATACTACTTACCATGGAAGAAGAATCCAATGGCATTCCTTCAAAAACAACTATTAAAGAATATCTGTCAATCCTTATGGATTTTATTGAAAAATACAATATTAAAGGGAAAATATTGGAGTTATATAATTTAACAGGAGACTTTAATTTATTTGATAGAGATTTTTCAGCTTATAACAAATTAATAGAGATATTAAATACTATAATAAATGTTTCGAATATTATTGTAGATGAGATTCCATTAGAAGAATTTTTAGTACTATTGGAAAGCTATCTAGAAAAAGAAAGCATAATGGAAGTTCAAGGTAATCAAAGAGGAGTCCATATATTATCTCCTGTAACTGCTAGAGGACAGAGGTTTAAAGTTTTATTTCTACCTGGGCTTTCTCAAGGAAAGTATCCTAATATAATGGAAAACAATTTCTTTTTTAAAGATGACAATTATGAAGAACTAAAAAGTATAGGAATGGATGTAAAGAATTATCACGAAAGATTGGACAAAGAATCCATAATGTTTACTACTATTATTGCTACTTGTACCAATAATTTGTATTTATCCTACTCAGAAAATGCTACTGAAGACGAGAAGGACATACCTTCTATTTTTTTAGATGAAGTATTAAATGTTATTGAAGGAGAAAAGATTGAAGAAAAAGTAAATCTAATAACAGTAAATATGGATTATATTATTAAAAGGGAAGCTAACCAATTAACAACAAAGAAAGAATTATCTAAATACCTCCTTGGAAGATATTTCGAAGGAGAAGATGAAAAAGAATTATTTTATATGTATAACAACATGGATGGGAATACCTTAAAAGAAGTAAATAATAGGATTTTATGTGAAATTGAAAGGAATAAGGAAGAATTCAATCAATATAGTGGAAATATTGGAGATGAAAATATAATAGAAGATATTATGAATATCCATAAAGACAAAATATACTCTATTAGTTATTTAGAATCCTATGGAAGATGTCCTTATTATTTCTTATTGAATAATATATTAAATGTGGAAGAAATGGAAAGGGAATTTCAGGATTTTACTCCTCTAGATAGAGGGGTTATTAATCATGAGGTATTAAAAGAATATTATTACAATTATAGGAAAGAAATCCAAGGGCATATAGAGGGGAAAAGCTTATTTAATATAGATAAAACCAATGATTATATAGTTGCAAAAGTAGAAAAGAAGATGAAATCCCTAGGTATAGATTTAAATTCTAAGCTTTGCCATTTGAGAATAGAAAACAATGCTAATAGAATATTAGAGTTTATTAAATCCGATTTAGATAGATTAACCAAATTGAAGAAAAAGACGGTTCCAATAGATTTTGAAATCCCATTTGGCAAAAAAGAACCCTTTGAAATAGAGATAGACGGTTTGAAGATTCCATTTACCGGGGCAATAGATAGAGTAGACAAATATATTGATGAGGACAAATATATAATAATAGATTATAAAAATAGTGATTACAATATTAGGAATATTGATCATATGAGGTCTGGATTATCGTTGCAATTGCCTTTATATATATTGTCACAAAAAGATAAATCTGTAGTTGCAGCTATGTATGGAATTATATCCACTGGAGAGTTTCAAGTAAAGTTAGGCAATGTAGAAGAAAAAGACCTAGTAAGCAAGAGGAACAAAGGCGCTATTACTGAAGAAGAATTAGAAGAATTATTGGATACAACTAAAGAATTTATTAAGTTTTATATAGAAGGTATCTATAACGGGGATTTCTCTGTAAATCCAGTAGAATGTTCACCTTATTGTATTTATAAGGATATATGTAGGTACAAAGAAGTTTGGGAGGTGGAATGATTGGATAATACAAAAGAGCAAGATTTAGCCATAAAAACTATAGATAAAAATCTAGCTGTAAACGCTGGCGCAGGTACTGGGAAGACCAAAGTACTTACGGAAAGGTATATATACATATTAGAACATGGTGATTTAGAAGAGAACAAAGAAGTAGAATCCATTGTTGCCATAACCTTTACTAAAAAAGCCACCCAAGAGATGAAGGAAAGGATTAGGGAAGAGATAAAGAAAAGATTTTCTCTTGGAGAAAAATGGCATAGATATTATAGGGATATGGAAAAATCAAATATATCCACCATTCATAGTTTCTGTGGCAATATCCTAAGGGACAATGCTTTGGAAGCGGGTATTGACCCTATGTTTACCGTGCTAGACCAAGATGAAGCCAACTTATTACTAGAAGATACCATATTGGAAGAATTAATACAATCCATAGAAGAAGATGAAAATATCTATAATTTAGTAAAAATATTCAATAGAGATGATTTGATCAAAGTGGTAACTGAGCTAAAAGCCATTTATAATAAAATAAGGACAGTGGGTTATTCTTTTGAAGAAGTAAAAGATATGACCTTGTCTTATATCTCTAATGTTCAATTAAATCCAGAGGATATTCAGTATATTAAAGATAGTTTCATATATTTAATGGAGAGGTCTAGAAAGAATTCTAAGATTGATAAATTAAGGACTGACAGTATCTGGTTTAATTTCTATGAGGATAATTATTCAGAAGAAGAATTGATTCCAATTCTAGAATATATATATGATAATATTGGAACCAATTCAAAAGAGATACACAGAATAGAAAGTTTAAAGAATACTATAAATAATGTATTCCTTATTAAAGAAAAAGATTATCTATGGCTATATGAAGGGCTTTTTAAACTATTAATTGAAATTGATGAAAAATATAGAAAGAAGAAAGATGAATTAGGTAGTTTAGACTACGATGATTTGCAGATATTAGTATTAGAATTACTAGAAGATGAATCCACTAGGCAAAAATATCAAGATAAGTATAAATACATTATGGTAGATGAATTCCAAGATACCAATGAGTTACAGAAAAAGATATTCTATAAACTTTGCTCTAAAGAGAAATTATTAGATAGAAACAATCTCTTTGTAGTTGGCGATCCAAAACAATCCATATATGGATTTAGAGGAGCAGACCTGCAGGTCTTCTATGATGTGATTGTGGATATGGAGAGGATATCAAATCAGAAGACTATTAATCTAGATAAGAATTTTAGAACTGTTGATACTATCTTAGAGTTTGTAAACTCATTATTTGATAAATTAATGGGTACTAAGTATATAAGTTTGAAGAATTATCATATTTCTGATAATGAGATAGATGTGGAAATATTGGAAAATAGGGATTTAACACCTCCTCCTAATATAGATGAATCTAATTATAATACCTATTATGAAAGTAGACTAATAGCTAGTAGGATAAAAGAGCTTGTTGGGGAATATGGATTTAGATATGGTGATTTTGCCTTATTATTTAGGGCGGCAACTACGGATTATATATATGAAGAAGCATTGATGGAATATGGAATTCCCTATTATAATATAGGGGGGAAAGGGTTTTATCAAGGCCAAGAGATTATAGATATTATGAATGCTTTAAAGACTATTAGTAATAGATATGATACCATATCTACCTTAGGTTTTTTAAGAAGTCCTATGGTAGGTCTTTCGGACAAGACCTTATATTGGTTTTTAAGATATAAAGAGAATTGTCTGTTAGACACATTAGACAAGAATATTGAATATATAGAAGATGATGAAAAGATAAGGATTAAAAAAACGAAAAAACTTTTAAATAATCTAATGACAAAGAAAGGTTTATATGGAGTTTATCCATTATTATTGGAACTTATAAACAAGACCTATTATATGGAAAGTCTTATGTTATATAATGGAGGTAGGCAGTTAGTCTCAAATATCTATAAATTTTTAGAAATGACTTTAGGTTTCGATAGGAATACTTCAGGTTCTTTAGAAGATTTTATAGATTATGTTGAGAGATTAAAGGATACAGACGAATCTCAAGCAAAAATTCACTCAGAGGATGCAGATGCGGTGAAATTAATGACCATCCATAAATCTAAAGGCCTACAATTTCCTGTAGTGGTAATTCCTCAGATGTCAAGGGGATTTAACTATCAACAGCCTTATATACTGTTAGATAAGGACAAGGGAGTTGGATTTAAATACGATAAAAAATCTCCATTTTATGATAAAATAAAAGGAGATATTAGAGCTAATGAAGATGAAGAGTATAAACGTTTATTATATGTAGCTATGACTAGGGCAGAAAAAAGATTGATAATTGGCAACCAAGGGAAGGATAGGGGTTTTAAAAAAATAGTTCAAGATCTTATTGATACAGACCATATAAAAGTTATCGATAATATCAAGTATAAGCCTAATTCATACAAGCCAATTGTAGGTCTCAACAATGATTTGTTGGACACTAAACCCTTTGACAAGAAGCAATTTCCATTACTTCAGAAAGTGGAAGGGTATAATCATAAAATTTTTTCTAGAATTAGTGCTTCCCAATATATTGAATTCAATGAATGTAGACGAAGGTTTTTCATGAACTATTACAAAAGACTTTCCCTAGATACAGCTAACCATAGAAGCAAAGGAATGCCTTTAGTTCTAAATCCAGCTATTAAAGGAGATATAGTTCACAAATTTTGTCAACATTATAAATTGGGTATGGAACCTGATAAATTGATGAAAAGAGTGGTTAATTATTTTGGAATTGAATATAATCAAGAAATAAAAAATGAATTATATCCATATATAAAGAATTATTTACAATATTATAGTGAAGATTTTGATGAAACCTATTCGGAAAAGGAGATTTACTTAAAAGTGGAAGATGCTTACTTATATGGTATAATAGATAGAATAAATATTAAAGGCGGTAAGGCTGAAATATTGGATTTTAAAACTAACCGAATGCATAATAAAGAACAGCTAGTAAATAAATACCAGCCTCAGCTACAGGTTTATGCTAATGCTTTTAAAAGGACTACTAATATGGAGATAGGGAGAGTTGCCATATTATTTTTAGAAACAGGAGAATTTGCTGAGATAGACATAAGTAAGGATAGTTTAGAAAAAAATTACGAAGATGTAAAACAATTTATTCAGTTTATTAATAATAATAATTCTATTGAAAAATATAATAAATCCAATCGATGTAGAGAATATTGTGAATATAGTATATTGTGTAATATTAACAAGGGGGATTGGAATGGAAAACTATTTAAACAGTGAGGGAAATATTAAACTCTATCTTAAAAAAGATATACCAGAGGGGGCAATAGCCAATATAGTTATAAATCACGGCTTTGCCGAACATCTAAATCGATATGATTATGTAGTAAAAAAATTGAATGCAGCTAAAATCGGGGTTTATAGATATGATTTAAGGGGACATGGTAGAAGTAAAGGTATAAAAGGTCATATTGATAGCTTTATGGAATTTGCTAATGATGCAGATAGAGTGGTAGATCTAGCAAAAGAAGAATATCCTAATTTACCATTATTTATGTTGGGACATAGCATGGGAGGATTTATTACCTGTTTATATGGCATCAAGTATCCTAACAAGTTAAACGGACAGATTTTTTCAGGAGCAGCAGTGAGAAGGTTACCTCAGGTAGAGGGAATAAAAGGAGATATTTTTAATTTAATCAATATATTTCTACCTAAGATGAAGATAAAAAATCAACTTTCAAAAGATATATGCAGTGTGGCAGAAGTTGTTGAAGACTATGAAAATGATACACTAGTGTTAAAGGAAGCTACATTAAATTTTTATATTCAATTCCTAGTAAAGGGAACTAATTGGATTGGGAAGAACTTAGGAAATTATAATTATCCATGCTTAATTATTCATGGAGAGAAAGATAGGATAGTTCCAATGGAGACTGCCATGTTTCTATATAATAATATTCCATCAATAGATAAAGAGATTAAAATCTATGACAATTTATACCACGAAATATTAAATGAGAAGGAGAAGGATAAGGTTTTACTTGATATAATAAATTGGTTATACAGTAAAGTTAATTGAGTAATATAATAGGTTTAAATGATTGAATAGGAGGGGATATGTTATGGACTATTTTACAATATTAAAACCTGGTCATAGGCTGAGACAGATTAGAAAGATATTAGGGTTAACCCAAGAGGATTTATCAGGTAGAAATATGTCAAAAAATTATATCTCCATGTTTGAAAATGGTAAAAGGTCTATTAATATTATCAATGCTACCTATCTTGCTGATGTTTTAAATTCTAAAGCTGAAGAACAGGGTATACAATTGGATATAACTGCTTCTCATTTTGTAAAAAATGAAAAAGACATTGCTCGAGAAATATGTATAGATGAATTGGATAAAATATCAGTTAATCGTAGTTTAGATAAGAATGAAAAGTATTGGGGACTATATAAGATAATATACCTATCGAAGAAATATAATCTAGAAGATTTATTAGCTAGAGCCCTAAAAACAAAGGGGAACTTTCTTTATAGAGAGGGGTTATATTCTTGTGCTATAGCACATTTTTCTAAAAGTATTCTATACTTTTTTAGAGAAGGAGATATAGACTATATTAATAATTGTTATTTAGCTATGGGTAAAACATATTTTATGGATAAAAACTATGAAATGGCAATAACCTATTATAATCTTGCAAGTTCATATGGTAAAGAAGATAGTATGCTTTATTATAAGGCATTATCCTATTATAAATTAGGTAATTATGAAATATCGAAGAGCATTATAAATAAAATAGTGTTTAAAGATGAAAGGGTATTAAAGTTGGAAAGTTGTATTTCTAATATTATTTGAATGAGGCGATATAGATGTTATTAATGGGAATATTATTTATAATACTAGGCTTTTTTTCAATTTTAAATCAAAGATATACACTTGAAAAGATAGGAAATGAGAGAGATATTATAGAAAAAGAAATAGATAAAAGAACTGGTTTCTACAAATATAAAATATTTTTTGGAATCCTCTCAATAGTATTGGGAGTATTTTGCATTATAAACTACATTATATATTAAAGGGTGTTCCTATGGAGAAACGTAATTTAATAATGGTCTTAGTAATAATTATAGTCTTTTTGTTAAGCAATACTACTTACGCTATAGAGGGGAAATCAATATTAATTCTAGTGGATGAACTGGATTTAGAAATTATAGAAACCATTACCGATGGAATTAATTTTGGAACTGGATATATTAACCTAAAAACAAGAAAACCAGCTGGAACTGAAAGCTATTATTTTTCCATTGCAGCAGGTAGAAAAGTTGGAGTCAAACCAGAAGATTATAAAGGACTTTACAAAGATGAAAATGGAACTATTATTGTATCAGGATTTCAAGATATGTATAAAGGTGTAACAAAAGGGGTTAAAAACATTCGAGTAAATACTTTAGGAGAGAAATTGAAAGAGGAAGGTGTATCCTATATAGGGGATAATTCCTCAGCAATTGTTGCTGCAGACAATACTGGTAGCATTAGGTCTGGAGAAATAGAAATAAAATACGATAAGAATTGGTTGATAAACAAAACCAATTTTCATCTATCTAAGTCTAATATACTTGTCCTCTCCTATGATATAGATGAGATTAATTACAGGACCATGCTATTAAGGAATTATATTGAGGAATATAAAGATTATAACATTATTATAGTCCCAAACAAAGTGTCTCAAAAGATGAAGTATATTATTAATAGAAATCTAGTTCCTATTGTCTATATTAACGGGGAAAAGAGCGGTATTATTAAGAGTTCCTCTACTAAAAGGGAAGGCTTTGTAACATTAGAAGATATATATGCAGATTTAATTTCTATCCATGGTGAGAAAGATACTTCTTTTATAGGCAATGAAATAGATATTGTAGAAAAAGAAAACAACCTAAACTATGCTAATAGTTTATTTAAAAGGACTATTAATTTAATGTGGATAACATATATATTCCATGGATTGGTTTATTTTATTCAATGTTATACTGCTTATTATATTTATAAAAATAGAAAAGATAAATTTGATAAGATAAATTTATTCAACAGTTTCATTATTATTAATATTTTTATTGGAGTGTTGATGGGAGCATCAACTTTACATATAAATATTGCATTATATTTATTTATTAACTTGTTAACTACCTATATTATTACCATTTTTATGTCAGACAAGGAAATAAACACTATAGGATTATTTGCAACACTAACCTATATATTAATTGTATTTGGAATCCTTTTTTATCCAGAAATTATCTATAATTCTTATATAGGCTTTAATAATTTGTTTTATGGAGCTAGATATTATGGATTTAACAATGGAATAATGGGAGTTTTATTAGTTAGTTCAATAATCAGTTGTTTTTTCATAAAGGATTTGATTAGAAATCAACTTGTAAAAAATCTAATTTGTTTATTATATACTATTGCAAATATTATAGTTTTATCTACAAATTATGGAGCAAATACTGGAGGCTTTTTAACTGCTGTAGCTATGTTTTTAATTATAATATATTTAAATTTACTAGGTAACAATTGGAATATAAAAAATTTAATTGTATTAATATTAGTAGGAGTTATAATATTTAGTGTAAACATGTACTTTGATTATCTTAGCAATGAAAAGAGCCATGCTATTAATTTTTTAATAAGGATAAAAACCTTTGGGATTGGTGAAGTTATAGACATGTTTAAAATAAAAGCAATGGAATTAATTAAACTAACTTTATTGCCTCCCTTTAGTATAGTAATAGCTTCACAAATAATTTCCCTTAGAACCTTATTAAGTGGGATTAACCAAAAAACAAAAAAAGAAGCTTATTTGATAATCATTACTAGTATTATTGGTTTCTTACTTAATGATACAGGTATGATAACTTTTATATATATGATTTTCTATTTAATTTCATTATTAGTCTATTATAAAGAAAACCCCTCTAGAATTTAGAGGGGTTATGATTTTTAACTATACTTTTTTCTATGGACATACTAAATAATATGTTAATAGCAATAATAGTATTTATTACAGAAATGACTACCAGTAGTTTATAACCACCCCAATTATAGAGAATTGGGCCTAAAAGGGAGCAGACAATTACTGTAATTGCATTGACGGTATAAACTATACTCATAAAAGTACCTCTTTTTTCTGGATATATTTCAGAACAAAGAGTTTGATAAGCAGTCCATCCTCCATCTATACCAACTGTAATTAAAGTCAAAAATCCAACAATAATTTTAATAGATTTTGAAAAAACCATGGCAACTAAAGCCAACAATACAAGAATAAAAAAGATTCTAGACAATTTTTCTTTACCTATTCTATCAGTTAAAAGAGTAGCAAAAACAATACCTAAAATGGTACCAACTGCAATTATAGTATATATATAACCAATTTGCACTTGATTAAGATTAAAGTTATTGGATATATATATACCTAGGAAGTTTAGCAGCAAAGCAGGTGCTGAAAGAATTAAAAAAACTACAATCAAGGATTTGTAACTAATTGGGTTTTTCACCATGGTAAACAATTCCTCTAAATCAACTTTTATATCCTTTGATTTTTTTGTTTCTGGTAGTTTAAATAACAATAACAAACAACTAACTCCAATAATTGTTAGGGGAAGATACACGCTCTTTAAATTTCCAAATTTGTTTATCATATTAGCTGCATATAAGGGGCTAAGTAATATTGCAATACCGAAAGCACCTCTTAATATTCCTGAAGCTTTACCCCTTGAAGCATAAGGAATAAATTCACTTAAATAAGACAAATTGGTGCCACTAAGAGAAAAGTATCCAATTCCTATGAAAGTCCTACCAAAAGCGTATATAAGTGGATTCCTAGCAAATCCACTTATAAGTGTACCAGTAATATATAAAGTTAAGGCCACCATTAAACTTTTCTTTTTTCCATATCTATCAGCAAAAACTCCAAAAAATGGAGCTAGAAGGCCTACAAGAGAATATCCGATATTAAACATTATCACTGAACTATCTTTAATATTAAAATATTGAGATAAATAAGGTGCCAAGGGTGCTATAATATTCATTTCTGTTGTAATAATAAGCTGTATAAAAAATGTAGTAAAAAACATTAATAATAAATTCATAATATCCTCCTTAGATTTATGTGCTAGATAATATTATATATTATTATTGAAAAAAAGGAATAGAGATGATACAATATCGTTGTACGATATATTAGGTAGGCGAAAATAATTATGGAGATGATAATATGGAGTTGCAAAAAACTTCTGAAACCATATCAAATTATATTAGAGAATGTAGCAATATTATCCATAAAAAAGGGCATCAGATAGCTCAGGAATACGATTTAACTTATGATCAATATCACCTATTAATCTACTTAAGTTTTTGTGAGACCCCTCCCACTATTAATGAAATTTCTAATAAATTTAATAGGGCGCAAAACACCATGTCGGAAAAGATTTCTCGTTTAGAAGAAAAAGAATTAGTTAGTAGAATGGACGATATAGAAGATAGAAGGGTTACTAGAGTGAAAATCACAGAAAAAGGGTTGAATTTAATCAATGTTATTCGACAAGAGAGAAGCAATAGGGTTACCTATGTTGCCTTAAAAAAGATGAAAATAGATGAGATAGAAAATTTATTAACCAATTTGAGTAAATTTTATAATAATTTAAAAGAGGAGGTTTAAAAATTGATTAAAAAATTTATTTCTTATTATAAACCCCATAAAACACTATTTTTCATAGATATGTTTTTTGCCTTTTTAATCTCTGCATTTGATTTAGTATTTCCTATGGTAACAAGAAATATTGTTAATGATATTATACCAGCTGGTAGAATGGACCTTCTATTTAGATGGACTATTATTATGTTAATATTGTTCATATTTAGATATATAAGTTATTATATTGTTTCCTATTGGGGTCATGTTCTAGGGGTATACATTGAACATGATATGAGGAGGGATTTGTTCGCTCATTTACAAACACTACCTTTTAGTTATTATGACAATACTAAAACTGGACATATAATGTCAAGGCTAGTTAATGATTTAAGAGATATTACAGAACTAGCTCATCATGGACCGGAAGATTTATTTATTTCCTTGGTAATGTTATTAGGCTCTTTTATACTTTTAGTAAGAATAGAATGGAGATTGACTTTAATAATATTTGCCTTTGTTCCTGTCATGATTTGGTTTTCTATGACTAAAAGGACTAAGATGCAAGAATCCTTTAGGCAGGTTAGAAAAAAAATAGCCAATGTAAATGCTCAATTGGAAAATAGTATATCAGGAGTAAGGGTAGCTAAATCCTTTACCAATGAGGAGTATGAAATTCAAAAATTTGATGATGGAAATGATGAATATAGAGAAGCAAGAAAATATTCCTATAAAGCTATGGCTGAGTTTGTAGCTGGAATGGGGCTTATTACCAATATCCTTAATCTAGTAGTAATAAGTGCTGGTGGATATTTTACTTATAGACAATTTATTACCTTAGGGGATTTACTTGCATATACCTTGTATGTTAATTTCTTTATGCAACCTATAAGAAGATTATCTGATTTCATGCAACAATACCAAGACGGTATGACAGGTTTTGAAAGATTTATGGAGATAATGAATATCGAACCTGATATTAAAGATAAGGAAGATGCTGTAGAACTTACTGAAGTAATAGGAGAAATTGATTTCAACGATGTTTCCTTTAGCTACACCAATGGAGAGGATAGAGTATTATCAAACTTGAATTTAAATATTGAAGCAGGAAAAACTGTTGCAATAGTAGGTCCTTCAGGAGCAGGGAAAACTACTCTTTGCCATCTAATACCAAGATTTTATGATATTAATGAAGGACAGATTTTAATTGATGGTAAGGATATAAGGAATATTACCCTTAAATCTTTAAGGAGAAATATTGGGTTAGTTCAACAAGATGTATTTTTATTTACTGGAACTATAATGGATAATATATCCTATGGAGACCCAACTAAGTCTGAAGAAGATATTATTGAAGCAGCAAAAAAAGCTCGTATCCATGATTTTATAATGACTCTTCCCAATGAATATAATACTTATATAGGAGAGAAGGGAGTAAAATTATCAGGAGGACAGAAGCAAAGAATATCCATAGCTAGATTGTTTTTAAAAGACCCTCCAATTTTAATCTTAGATGAGGCTACATCAGCCTTAGATAATGAAACGGAAGTATTAATTCAAGAATCATTGGAGGAGCTTGCCAAAGGTAGAACAACCATGATAATAGCTCATAGATTATCAACTATAAAAAATGCAGATGAAATATTAGTATTGACCAATGAGGGAATTGAAGAAAAAGGCAGCCATGAAGAACTATTAAAAATTGATGCAGTATATGCTAATCTATATAGGTCTCAATTCAAGGAGTTAGTATCATAAATAAATGTATCAACAGCACCTCCTACTGCATATTATATATTGAATATGTATGGGGAGGTTTTATTATGGATTACAACTATCCAGAACTATATTACAGAGTTTATCCAAAAGTAATAGATTCGGTTAACAAATATTTAGAGAAAAATGAGTACAAAGGGAATATTTCTGAAGAGGATATGGAAGCCATGATAGATGAGGTCTATGAAAAAATGGTCTACGAATGTCCAGAATTAAATGAGGACCCTATAGAAAGAAGGGGTAGGTATAGAGTAACTCAAAGGCCATTTTATGGGAGAAGAAGATTGATTAGAGATATAATATCTATTATACTTATATCTGAATTGATACGGAGAATAAATCCCTATGGATTCTATGGGGTATAATATGAAAACTACGGATACAAAAGTACTAAAATAGGTTTCATCTAAGACTATTTAGTACTTTTATTTGTAACTTTTTTGTAAATAATTATTTATATCTTTGTAATGCAAAATTTCTGGGTATATAGTATCCTATATATAGGGAATAGTTTTATTTTGACAGTAAATAATAAAGGGAGGGACATAAATGAGTAAAATTAAAATATCTAAAAGGAAAAGAAGAACTATAAGATATGCTATAATATTTACCATTATATTCATTTTGTTCTTCCTTAGGACTTCCTACAAATATTATAATAGGACAGCTTCAGATGTAGTTGAAGCAGGGAATATTTCAGAAAGTATTTTATTAATGTCTGAAAAATCCTCTGTAAATATAGCTTTGCAGCATGAAAAACAGCTTATTCAAGCTGAAAACGATAGAATTGCTGAATTAGAAGAAAGACAACAAAAGGAGTTAGTTCCAGAGGAAAACAAAAAGAAAGCATATTTGACCTTTGATGATGGGCCATCGGAGAAGGTAACTCCTCAAATATTAGATATTCTAAAAGAATATGATATTAAGGCAACTTTTTTTGTAGTAGGTAATTTTGCGGAAAAACATCCCCATATGATTAAGAGAATCAACCAAGAGGGACATGCTATAGGCAATCATACTTATAGTCACAGATATAATTTTATATATAAAAAACCTTCTAATTTTATTAAGGAACTAGAAAAAACAGAAAAGGTATTAAAAAATATACTTGGGGAGGATTATGAAACAAAAATAATTAGATTTCCTGGTGGTTCTTTTGGAGACAAAAAAGCACCTTACAGAAAAGTTGCATTGGATAACGGATATACTTACTATGATTGGAATTCTCTAAATGGAGATGCAGAAGGTTATTATATACCAAATGAAAAGTTAATACAAAGATTTCGGAATACTTTTAAGGGTCAAGAAGAACTTACAGTTTTAATGCATGATATGGATTCAAAATATACTACACCGGAATCATTACCATATATTATTGAATTTCTACAACAGAATGATTATGAATTCCATGTTTTAAAATAATTGCTGTTAATCAACAGCAATTACTTTTGTTAACTATTAACTGGAGGTTATTTGCATGAAATTAGAAAACAAAATTCTTGTAGTAGAAGATGAAGAACATATAAGAAAGTTTATTAAAATCAATTTGGAAAGAGAAGGGTTTATAGTTGAAGAAGCTGGAACCGGGGAAGAAGGACTTAGTATTGTAAAAACTAAGGATATAGATGTAGTAGTATTGGATATAATGCTTCCAGGAATAGATGGATTTGAAGTATGTAAACTCCTAAGACAAGAATTTCCTACTATAGGAATCATTATGCTTACAGCTAAATCCCAAGATATTGACAAGATAATGGGATTAGAGTTCGGTACCGATGATTATATGGTTAAACCTTTTAATCCAATTGAACTAGTTCTTAGGGTAAAGTCTTTACTTAGAAGAATGGATTCTTCAAAGGAAGAAAATCAACATATTATAATGGATATTCCCTTTAAAATAGATAAATATTCTAGGAAGTTCTACAAGGAAGACGGAGAAATAGAATTAACACCAACGGAGTATTCAATAATTAAGCTATTTATTGAAAATCCTGGTAAAGCTTTTACTAGAGATGAAATATTAAATATAGTGTGGGGTTATGATTTTGTAGGGGATTCAAAAATAGTAGATGTAAATGTTAGAAGACTCAGGTCTAAGATTGAAGACAACCCTAGTAATCCTCACCATATTGAAACTGTATGGGGTGTGGGCTACAGATGGAGAGACAAATAGTAACCTTAGGAGGAGAACATGAATACCAGTATTAAAAAAAGATTAGTTGGTAACTTTATGCTTGTAATAATAATAACCGTATTGATATTGGAAGTCTTTTTAATAAATGCTGTAAAGAAATATTATTACAAGAGTATGGAGGAAATTCTTTCAAATCAAATAATTCTTTCCACTGATTTTTATTCCAGATACTTTTCATCTAATAGATTAGAAGATATAATAATTGATGATATAGATGTATTTTGGCGTCAGACTAAAGCTCAAGTTCAAATATTAGACCTAGATGGTAAGGTATTAATGGATTCTATAGGTGCTTCTCATTCTTTAGATACAATAAATACAAATGATGTAATGAAAGCTTTAGAAGGGGAAAAAGGGACCTGGATTGGAAATGTAGAATATGATACTTCAACTGTAATGGCAATTTCTTATCCTTTACTAGTTGAGGGGAAACCCGTAGGAGTTTTGCGTTTTGTTTCTTCCTTAAGAAATACTAATAGAATGATAAAAAATATTGCCAAAGTATTGTTGATAGTCGGTCTTATGGTCATATTAATATCTGGAATCCTAAGTATATTTCTTGCTAATACCATAATCCAACCGTTACAGGAAGTTACAACAGTAGCAGAAAAGATGGCAGGGGGTCAACTGAAAATTAGATCTAGAAAAAGATTTGATGATGAGCTAGGAAAACTTTCAGATACTTTAAATTATATGGCTGAAGAGTTAATAAGAAAAGAACAGCTTAAAACAGATTTTATTTCTTCCATTTCTCATGAATTAAGAACTCCACTTACTTCTATAAAGGGATGGGCCATTACTTTAAAATCTGACAAATTTAAAGATGATCAGCTTTTGATAGATGGATTGGATATTATTGAAAAGGAAAGTGATAGATTAACCAATATGGTAGAAGAACTATTGGATTTTTCTAGGTTTGTATCTGGAAGAATTACATTAGATAAAGATGAAATAGATATTGTAGATTCAATAGAGCATATAGGTAAACAATTTCAATTTAGAGCTGAAGAGAAAAATATTCAATATAATGTATATTATGATTCTTATTTACCTAAGATAATTGGTGATGAAAATAGATTAAAACAGGTACTAATAAATTTATTGGATAATGCCTTTAAATTTACTCTTGAAGGAGGAAAAGTTGCATTATTGGCTAAAAAGAGTGAAGAGAATATATTGATTGAAATAGAAGATAATGGATGTGGCATATACGAAGAGGATCTTCCCTATATTAAAGAAAAGTTTTATAAGGGGAAAAATAGCAAGTCTAATAGTGGATTAGGGCTTTCCATTTGTGACGAGATAATAAAATTACATGGCGGTTCTATGAAAATTGAGAGTAAATTAAATCAAGGAACGAAGGTTATAGTATCTATACCAATAGAGGGGGTGGAAGGTTAATGAAAAAGATTTTGCTATTATTGATACTAATAATAACTATGTTTTCAATTATATCATGCAATATAGATAATATAGAACTATCCGATAATATTGAAGCCCCAAAAAACATCAATTTGCCTATTTCTGGTAAATGGAGAATAGAAGATTATCTGTTAAATGCTTCTAGCGCCATGGATGAGGAAAAAGCAGAATCTTATATAGGCATAGAGGCGTTGTTTCATAATGAACTTATAACCATTGGAGATGATTATTGTACAGAACCATCCTTTCGAATCAAAAATGTAGATACAGATGAGTATTTAATTTATCATCATAAAGTAACTTCAGAATTTTTAAACATAGAAGCAGATGAAATTGAAATAGTATCTATTACGGGAGAAGAACAATTTTTCTATGAGTTCATAAAAGCATCTGAAGATACAATTATTGTAAATATTGATGGAGTATTCTTCTATTTAAATAAGATTTCAGAAGAAGTTGAATATGATGGAGCAGTCACCGAACAATTTACTGAAAATATTCTATTTGACACAGCTGAGGCTTCAGATGAGGATGCATTAAGAACAGGCATTTTGATTGGACTTAAGTCTTTGGATTTAGAAAGTAAAGAGGAAGGCTTTGAAAAGTGGAATTATAGGACAATATTTATTAGAGCTAATAACAAAGAGATAGTTAGCATTAACGAAATGGAAAATATACTATTGCCTAGAAGGACAGGGTTTTGGAAAGTAAGTGTAGATAGAGAAGAAAAGGATGGTAAAATTAACGACAAAATTGTAGCATACCCTGTAAACAAACCTTTACACACTGAATCAGATAATGAAATTGAGGTCAAAACTGAAGTAGAAGATAATAAAACAGAGAATACCATTAAAAATATTTTATATATAGGTAACGATTATATATCCATCGAAAATATCCATTATCGTAATAAAGGGGAAAGATTTTTAGAATTTTACCCTATCGATAATATTGGAAAATTCAAACCCCTTATTATTACAGATGTCTTAGGAGAAATTGGTAAGGAAGCTTTTGATGAGGGAGTTAATAAAGAGATATTAAAAGATAAGGAAGAATATAAAAACAGTCTAATAGATTTAAAACCTAATGAAGAGAGTTTCGGTCTATTTAGAAGGAATGGTCTTTGGGTCTTTAAGGGAAGGATTAATTATGTTGAAAATGGCATATATAGCTATGAAAATTTCAACATTAAAGCTATCCCTCCAAAGGAAGTTGTCTACTATGACGAACTGTCTATTCCTTGGAATAGAATAAAATCAAAAATACCAGAAGCATTAGATGCTTTTACATCTCCTAATGAAGATATAGCAATTATTTTAATCAACAATGATATATTCATTTATACAATAGAAGATGGAGAGATTAGCAATAAACCAATAGAAAGCATAAAATTAAAGCCTTCTGAAAAGATAATTATGGCAGAATGGGCAATAGGAAGATACCCCAAACTTTGGGAAGAAGAATTATTAAAACAAGCTGGAAACTGAGATAGTCAGTTTTTAGCTTGTTTTTATTTTTGGTTATATTGTAAATAATTAGATAATTTACTATAATATAATTAATATTAAGGAGAAGGGGTGTTTACACTGTTAGTAATACTTTTCCAGAATTTAATCAACCGTGTAGGATTAATAATGTTGCTAGCTTTTATAATGACTAGAATAAATTCATTTAGAAAGTTAGTATCAAAACAAAATATTAATATAAAAGACAAATTATTATTATCCCTAATATTTGGAATTTATGGTATTGTAGGTACATATACGGGCATTCCCATAAGGGGTGCTATAGCTAATGCACGGGTAATTGGAGTTTTTGTTGGTGGTCTATTAGGCGGACCTATTGTTGGAACTTTATCTGGGCTCATAGCAGGAGGTCATAGGTTTTTAATAGATATAGGTGGTTTTACTGCGTTTTCCTGTGGCTTCTCAACTTTTACTGAAGGTATTATTGCTGGATTTTTAAAGAAAAAAATAGATAAAGCTGATAACAAAATACTATTTGCTCTTGCAGCTGGGATGGTAGCGGAAGTATGGCAGATGATAATAATATTGATTTTTTCTAAACCCCTTTCAGAAGCCTTGGAATTAGTCAAAATTATTGGAATACCTATGATTATTGCTAATGGTTTAGGAATAGCAGTATGTATATCCATAATCTATAGTGTTTTCAAAGATTTAGAAACTGCCGAAGCATATCAAGCTCAGTTGGCGTTAAAAATTGCAAATAAAACTTTAAAATATTTAAGGAAAGGTTTAAATGAAAGTACTGCCCTAGAGGTAGTCAAAATAATAAAGAACATGACAGGAGTTAAGGCAGTTGCTATAACAGATAAAGAAAAAATACTAGCTCATGTTGGCATTGGGGAAGATCACCATCTATCAGGAAGTCAAGTTAGGACCAGCTTAACTAAGGAAGTATTAAGAGAAGGTAAATGTATTATAGCAAATACCAAAGATGAAATCGGATGCGATAAGATTGATTGCGGACTTAAATCTGCTATAATCATTCCATTGATGGAGGGGGACAAGGTTGTTGGTAGCCTGAAACTATATAAGGATGAGGAAAATTCAATTACTAAAGTGGAATCGGAGCTGGCTTTAGGATTAGGACATCTATTTTCAACTCAAATTGAACTTAGTAAAATAGATTATCAATCGGAATTATTAGCCAAATCTGAATTAAAGGCTTTACAAGCTCAAATAAATCCTCATTTTCTTTTCAATGCAATAAATACCATAGTTTCCTTAATAAGAACTCAACCAGATAGTGCTAGAAGGTTATTACTCCATCTAGGTAATTATTTTAGGAATAATTTACAAGAAAGTAACAACGAGGTGGATTTATATAGGGAGATTGAAAACATTAAATCCTATTTAGAAATTGAAAAGGCAAGATTTGGTGATAAATTAATTATAAAATATGATATTCCTGAAAATATTGATTGCAAATTACCCCCTTTACTACTTCAACCTATAGTCGAAAATGCAGTGAAACATGGAATTTTTGAAAAGATAGAAGAGAGTATTGTGGAGATAATAGCATTGGACAATGATGAGGAGACGGAACTTATAGTAAAAGATAATGGAGTAGGGATGAGCGAGGAATTTTTAGCATCATTATTTGATGATAAAGATAATTTAACTGGTATTGGTCTAAATAATGTCAATAAAAGGCTTAAAAATAAATATGGCAAGGGTTATGGGTTAATTATAAAAAGTAAATTAGGTCATGGTACAACTGTAAAGATGAGAATTCCAAAAAAAGCAAGGAGGGTGGCAGTATGATTAGAACTATGGTTGTAGATGATGAGACCCCTGCTCGAGAAGAAATAATATATATTTTAGAAAAGTTCAAAGAAATTATCATCATAGGGGAAGCTTCCCATGGGTTAGAGGCTTTAGAATTGAATGAAAAATTAAAACCAGATTTAATCTTTTTGGATATCCAAATGCCTAAACTAAACGGAATTGATGTGGCAAGAAAGATAATAGATGGACTATATAGACCTTACATTGTATTTGTAACTGCCTATGAAAAATATGCCCTAGAAGCCTTTGAAGTAAATGCTATGGATTATATATTAAAACCCATTTCAGAAGAACGATTGGAAAAGGTAATGAGAAGGATTATTGCTAATATGGGAAAAGGGAAGGAGGAATATATTTACAAACTCAATAACCTTATAGCGAGTATATCTCATCAAGACCAGGAAACCATTACTAGAATTTGCGTATATGATATGGGTAAACTAATACCTCTTGATTCAAAGGAAATAATATATGCTACTGTAGAAGATAGAAATACAGTAATTGTTAGTACAAAAGGAAAATTTGAAATAAATTATACTTTAAGCGAACTTTGTGAAAAACTAAACAAATCCACCTTTTTTAGATCTCATAAATCCTTTCTAATTAATCTAGATTTTATAGAAGTCATAGAACCTTGGTTTAATTCAACTTTTAATGTAGTATTAAAAAATATAGATATGAAAATACCTGTTAGCAGGAGTCAGTCAAAAGAATTTAAAGAATTGATGAATATAAATTAATGATTATGTATTTTAAACCTCAATAATGTATTTCATCCTTGATTTACTACAACTTATTTCCAAATCCCTTTTATTTACTTATATTGGTATATAATTTAATTGAAGGCAAAGGAGGAAAATATGGACTTTAATGATTATTTACTTACCATAGAAAAAAGACTTGAGAAAAATTTTGATACAATAAGGAATTATACTATAAATGATTATAATATTAATCTTTTTGCCAAATATAATATAAGAACTGAACGATATATATTGACTAAGAAAACGGTAATAGATGCTATGGAAAATAATGAATATTGTTTTATTAAATTCTTTGAAAATTTCGACAAATATCATCTTAGAACATATACAGACTTCTTAATTGGAATTATTGATATATTGGTAAATCCTAATAAAGAACATATGTCTAGTACTATAACAGGGGTAATAGTATTGGAAAATAAACCTAGTAGTGATATCGTAAATGCCATAAAGAATTTTAAGTATCATAAAGGATTTGCCTTTGGTTTTAAAGGATGGGCGGATATCCGTTTAATTTTGGTTACTATTAATGATAAATATATAGTAACGAATAAAAAAGGAAAGGAGGTAAGCAAGGTTTACAGTATCTAGTTTTTATCTTAATAGTTTGAAAGGGAAGGGGCGTTATTATGAATTCATTATGGTTAATGATTAGTAGCATTATCATCTTTATTATTGCCTACGCTACTTATGGTTCATGGCTTGCCAAAAAGTGGGGAGTAGATGAAACTAGAAAGACTCCTGCTAACGAAATCAATGATGGCGTAGACTATGTACCTACACGTCCAGCAATATTATTAGGACATCATTTTTCATCAATAGCTGGAGCTGGGCCAATCAATGGACCAATTCAAGCAGCTGTATTTGGTTGGGTACCAGTATTGTTATGGGTAGTAATAGGAAGTATTTTCTTTGGAGGAGTCCATGACTATGGTTCTTTATTCGTTTCTATTCGTCATAAAGGAAAATCTATAGGAGAAGTAATAAACGACACCATGGGAAAAAGAGGGAAACAGCTCTTTTCAATATTTGCATGGTTAACACTCTTATTAGTAGTTGCAGCCTTTGCCAACATAGTTGCTTCTACTTTTGCTGCAACGCCACAAGCAGCAACTTCTTCAATACTATTTATTGTACTGGCCATCGGTTTTGGATATGCAGTATATAGAAAAGGAGTATCTATTAAAGTAGGTACTGTAATTGGTGTAATCCTTCTATTTATATGTGTCTGGTTAGGTATTGTATTTCCTCTTCAATTAAGTGTTAATACATGGATAGTTTTACTAGCTATTTATATCTTTATTGCATCTACTGCTCCCGTGTGGATATTATTACAACCAAGGGATTATTTGAATTCTTTCTTATTATACGCTATGATGGCTGGAGCCATATTGGGAATAATAATTTATAGACCTGATATTAAATTAGAAGCTATAACATCTTTTAAAGTAGGAGATTATAATTACCTATTTCCAATGCTATTTGTAACGGTAGCCTGTGGAGCTATTTCCGGATTCCACTCCTTAGTAGGTTCTGGAACTACGTCTAAACAGATAGATAATGAAAGAGATGCAAGGCCTATAGGATATGGTGGAATGCTTATTGAAGGAGCATTAGCAGTTATAGCTTTAATAACAGCAGCATATTTGACTAAAGGAGAATTATCAGAGTTATTAGCAGCTGGACCTGTAAATGTATTCTCCAATGGGGTAGGTACATTTATGTCTAAGTTTGGTATTCCTTTTGAAACAGGTAAAACCTTTGTAGCATTGGCAGTATCAGCTTTTGCTTTAACTAGTCTCGACACTGCCACTAGGCTTGGTAGGTTCATCTTCCAAGAATACTTTGAAGATCCTGCAAAGGAAAGCCAATCACCATTAACAAATATGTATGTATCAACGGGAATTACTGTAGTAATAGGCTCATTACTTGCAGCAGGTGGATTTAAAAAAATTTGGCCAATATTTGGTTCCGCAAACCAATTGCTAGCTGCATTAGCATTAATGGCTATAGCTCTATGGTTAAAGAAACAAAAGAGAAGTTTCAATATGATAACTATACCAATGGTATTTATGCTTATTGTAACTCTCACTGCTTTAGTATTGCTAACTATGAGTAATCTTGCTAGTGGAAATTATATACTTGTAGTATTTCCAGTGTTGTTATTCATACTTGCCATAGTTTTAGCTGTTGAAGGATATAGGATTCTTTTCAAAGAAGATTCTGATACGGTTAGTCATGTAAAATAATATAATCCAAAGTATGAAAATGAGTTGGGATAATCCCAACTCATTTTTTCTAATCCTTTCTTAAGATGATAAAAGAAGTTATAATATAGAAGAAAGGAGGAATAAACTTTGAATGAAAAATACATAATGGCTTTTGACCAAGGTACCACAAGTTCTAGAGCCATAATTTTTAATCATAATGGTGAAATAGTAAATATTGCACAAAAGGAATTTACTCAATATTATCCAAAACCAGGTTGGGTAGAACAAGACCCGATGGAAATATGGGGAACCCAATCTGGAGTAGCAAGAGAAGTGCTAGAAACTGCTGGTATTAGACCAGATGAAATAGCAGCTATAGGTATAACTAACCAAAGGGAGACTACAGTTATATGGGATAAAAATACAGGAAGGCCAATATATAATGCCATAGTTTGGCAATGTAGGAGGACTGCAGGCCTATGTGATAAGTTAAAGGCTAGAGGATTAGAAGATTATGTAAAGAAAAACACTGGTCTTGTAATAGATGCTTACTTTTCAGGAACTAAAATAAAATGGATTTTAGACAATGTAGAAGGAGCTAAAGAGAAAGCTAATAGAGGAGAATTGCTCTTTGGCAATATAGATACTTGGCTAATTTGGAATTTAACTAGGGGAAAAGTCCATGTAACAGATTACAGTAATGCCTCCAGAACTATGATATACAATATAAAGGAACTAAAATGGGATGAAAGACTACTAAGGGAATTGGATATACCTAAATCTATGTTACCAGAAGTTAAACCATCAAGTGAAATATATGGGGTAACAGACCCTCTTACCTTTGGAGGAGCACAGATTCCAATAGCAGGTATAGCTGGAGATCAGCAGGCAGCTCTATTTGGCCAAGCATGTTTCCAACCAGGTATGGCTAAAAATACATATGGCACTGGGTGTTTTATGCTTATGAATACAGGAGAAGAAATGACTACTTCCAAAAAAGGACTTCTTACTACTATAGCATGGGGTGTGGATGATAAAGTAGAATATGCTCTAGAAGGTAGTATTTTTGTAGCTGGAGCAGTGATTCAGTGGTTAAGAGATGAACTGAAATTAATTCACGATGCCAAAGATAGTGAATATTTTGCAACTAAAGTTAAGGATAATAATGGAGTTTATTTAGTACCAGCCTTTGTAGGATTAGGAGCCCCCTATTGGGATATGTATGCAAGAGGAACTATGGTAGGACTAACAAGAGGCGTAAATAAAAACCACATAATAAGAGCTGCATTAGAATCCATTGCATACCAATCTAGAGATGTATTAGAAGCAATGGAGGAAGACTCAAACTTAGATCTTAAAGAATTGAGGGTAGATGGTGGAGCAGTAGAGAATAATTTTTTAATGCAATTCCAATCAGATATATTGGGCGTTCCAGTCCATAGACCAAAGATTATTGAAACTACGGCCTTAGGTGCAGCCTACCTAGCAGGATTAGCAGTAGGGTTTTGGTCAGATAAGAATGAAATTTCCAAAAGATGGAATGTAGATAGAGTATTTGAAGCGAAAATGGAAGAAAAAGAAAAAGAGATACTATATGGAGGATGGAAAAAAGCAGTAACAAGAGCTTTAAAATGGGAAGAAGAATAAGTCCTATAAGTTTCTGCTTAAAAAAATAGTATAATATGATTCTTCGTTAATTTGCAGGATTATATATACAATATAGTGTACAATCATTAATACGCAAAAAATTAAACTGCCGAAGAATCATATTACTAAATATACCAAACATGCTTGTTATTAGATGAAACTGCTATAGCACTAGAATTTAAGCTTTCTACTACATCTTCCTTATCCATGATTAGACCACTAGCTATAATGGGGGTTTCTGTTTCTGTATGAACCATTTTTGTAATCTTAGGCATTATTCCAGGAAAAATTTCTAAAGCATGAGGTCTAGTAGCTTTAACAGACTGGATACCCTTTTCTAGGGATATGGAGTCTACAACAAATAATCTTAATATTGTAAAAGCACCTAAATCTTTACTAAGTCTAACCAAGTTTTCTTTAGCGGTTATGATGCCATCTGGATAAATATTTTTTACAATATATTCTAATCCCCAGGTATCTTTGGAAAAACCATCAATTAAATCTATATTTATGTAAAGACCCTTATCTTTGGATTTAATCCTATTTGCTATCTCTTTCAAATTAAAAATATTTCCAGTAAGTAAAAAAACAATTTCACAAGGAGACTCTAAAGCTTCATCTAATTGGTCTAATTCATTGATAGCAGCTATTATAGGATTAATTTTTATTCTATCAAAAAAATAACTCAAATTACCACCTCGTATTAAAATATAATAATCAGCTGACATAAAATTATTTTTGTAATTATATAATTAAATTAATTTTATCATATAAAATTATTGTGGTAAAGATTAATGAAGATGTATATTTTCTATTTGATAGCTAGAAACTAAATATAATAATTCTAAAGTAAAAATAGAAAATGGAGGACTATTGATGTCAATGGACAAGATTTCAACTTTTTTAGCCAATTTAGCTATGTTATTAGCCTTAGAATCCTATACTCCGGAGAAAACAGAAGCTAATTTGGAAATAAAAGAAGACTGTATTGAAATTCAAATTGATGAACTTAGCAATAATAAATTAGAAATAGACACTCCAGATATATCTGGTACCGTAGACAATCTACCTTGGGTAGAGGATGAAGAATTCTTAGAGGCTCAAACAAAACACAAAACACCTGTGTTAATGAAAGCTTACTGTGCAGTATTAATAAATCCATTGCCTGGAGAAGAATACAATGTTAACTTAGCTGCTAACTCCCTTAAAGGTATAGTATTACTCCCTCAGGAGATATTTTCTCAAAATCATTTAATAGGTCCTTATACTAGGGAAAAGGGATATAGAAAAGGAGCTTCCTTTGCAGGTCCAAATATTGTGGAATCAGATGGTGGTGGAGTGTGTAAAATCGCCTCTACTTTATACAATGTAGCAATATTATGTGATCTAGAGATTATTGAAAGACATAATCATTCTATGCCAGTTAACTATGTTCCTTATGGGCAGGACGCAACAGTTGCCTATGGACATAAGGATTTTAGATTTAAAAATAATAAGGACTTTCCAATATTAATCTGGTCAGAAATTGTTGGGAATAGATTATATATTGGATTTTATGGTCAGGAAAAGCCACCAGCAGTAGAATGGCAACACAATATTACAAATAAAGTGAAGGCACCTATTCATTATAAAAGAAATCCTAATTTAGAGGAAGGAAAGGAAAAAACAATCCTTCAAGGTATAGATGGGGCCACAGTAGAATCCAGCATTATAATTAAATATGAAAATGGTAAAATTAAAACCAAAAATTTAGGAATTAGTAGATACCTCCCCTTACCCTATGTTATAGAAGTTAATAAATGAGGATAGGGGAGTACTCCTCTTCATATTAAATTAAATATTGACTATACTTGTTTCATCAAAGGTTCCTTCTTCAAGATTATACCTTTTAATGGCAGTTTCCACTATTTTAAAAATCAAACCTTCATAACCCAAACTTGTGGCTTCAGCCATCCTATATAAAGAGCTTTTTCCTTTCATAAGTCCAGGAAGAGAATTGATTTCTAAAACATAAGGTACTCCATTTTTATATCTAATATCCACTCTAGCATAATCTTTTAATCCTAAAGTTTTAAAAGCTTTTATTGCAGTGTTCTCCATAAGTTTTATTTCATCTTCACCTAATGAGGGAGGGATATGATAAACAGTCCTATCTTTATAATAGGCCTTTATTTCAAAACTATAAAATCTACTTAAATCTTTAGGAAGGTTCGAAAGATCTACCTCTTGAATAGGTAAAGCAATCATATCTTCATCATTTCCTATAATTCCTATGGAAAATTCTCTACCTTCAATATATTTATTTAACATAATAGGCGGATTGTATATTTTCAATTCTTCATCTACCTTTTTAGTTAAACTGTCCATATCAAAAACCAAGCTATCTTGATGTATGCCCCTACTAGAACCTTCATCATTTGGTTTTACAAGAATAGGAAATTTAATATTTATATCCTTTAGTTGTTCAATACTATATATAGAAACAAAATCAGGTGTAGGTATATTTGCAGCTTTAAAAATTTTAGATGAGTAAATCTTATTTATGGCAAGAGTGTGCCCTAAGACAGAAGAACCAGTGTAAGGTATGTTGGCATATTCTAATATGGCAGGCAATTGGGCTAATTTACTATCGCCTCTTATTCCATTACACAGGTTGAAAACTAGATCTACATTTTCGGTTTTTAGCTGACTAATAATATTGTCATCTGCAATCAAGGAGATACAATCATATTTTTGTGATAGTATTTCTTTGACCTCCTCAATAGTTTTTCTTTTCTGTTCATCTTCTTTAAAACCTTCTTCCGACGGTAGTAAATCCATTCTAGATTTATCCGTCACAATTGCAATCTTCAATAGACATTCCTCCTTTAACATTGGTATATATTAGCAAACGTGCTAAATATAGTTATATTGAGAATACATTAAAAATCAATCCTAGTCAAGGAAAAAAATGGGAAATAAGGCTGTGATTAATATTAAATATTATTATTTTCTATTTTGAACAATCTTAATTTATCACTTCTTTTAAGTTTTTTTATTTGCCATTCTCGTCTTTGAGCATCTATTTTATTATTATATTTTTCTACATATACTAATTTTACAGGAAGCCTAGCTCTAGTATATTTAGAAGCTTTTCCTTCGTTGTGAACTTTTAATCTATTTTCTAAATCTACAGTCCAACCTGTATATAAAGTATTATCTGCACATTCTAAAATATATACATAACACATTCTATCACCACTTATTCTAATAATTCTTTTAATACCCTAGAAATACAATCATAGGAATATCCTCTCCTTTGAAGGAATCCTCCTAATTTTCTATAGATTTTATCCCTATCATCACCTTTGTAGGATTTTATTTTTTTCTTAGCCAATTCCAAAGCTCTAGGATATTCATCATCATCTTTTAGTACTTCTTCTATTATTTCTTGTGAAATGCCTTTCCTATATAAATCATATTTTATTCTATGAGGACCTTGTTTATTTAAGTTTATTTTATCTTTTACAAAACTGTCAGCATAATCTAAATCATCAATTAAATTATAGCTTTTAAGATAATCTAAAGTATTATGGATTATATTATCCTCGAATCCTTTATGTTTCAATTTATCTATAATTTCTTTCTTGGTTCTTTTTTTATAACTTAAAAAATTTAATACAGTATTTTTTGCTTTTAATTGTTCTTCTTCCAACAATACCTTTTCAATAAAATCCTCGTCTATATTCATTCCTTCCTTTAAATCATATTTATATTGGATTTCTACCATAAGTCCAAAGGCAAATTGACCATTTAGATATATGCTGACTCTTTCATCATTTTTTTGTGGTTCTATCTTTGTGATTATCATTAAATTACCTACTTTACTGATTTATAGTCTTTCTAATAAATCTTACAGTTCTTTCTAATGTATTTACTGTACTTATATCTTTTAATTTAGTATCGAAGGAATGTCCACCTTTTCTATGGACTAAAAAGGTATATTTTATTTGGTAATTTTTCAATGCTTTTACAAATTTCACAGAGGATTTAAAGGGTACAGTAGTATCCATTTTTCCGTGAACTATTAAACAGGGTATCATATCTTTGCTTATCCAATTGATAGGAGAATAGAAATCATATATTTCTTCCTTTTCAATAGGACTTCCCTTTAGTGTTTGCTTTGTTGCAAATCGTGCAAATATGGATTTATTTTCAGATATGAAAATATCATTTAAATCTGTAGGAGAGTAATAAGCAACTACACCTTTTATTCCTTTCATTTCTTTTTTATTCTTTTGGTTGGTGTGGTAGGTGCTATATAGTAAAGAAAGGTGACCACCTGCTGATAATCCCATTAATATGATTTTATTCTTGTCAATAGATAGTTTTTTGTAATTTTTTTTCACATAGTTTAGAGCATCTGTATAATCGGATAGAATATCTTCCATAGTATTCCTATATCCATATCTATAATCGATACTAATAACGGCAAAACCCCTTGAAGCCAAGTATTTACACCAAGAAACATTGTTAGGTTGATTTCTAAAGCCTGAAATCCATCCACCACCATGACAAAAAAACACTAATGGGTTTTTTTCATTAGGTTTAAATGGCAACCAAAGGTCTAATTTTAAATCCCTATTCTTGGTACGTTTATAGACAAAAGTTTTATTTTCAAATTCCTTGCTTACTTCAATAGGAACTTTTGATCTTAGCGTTTTCCACCCATAAATAAATAGGGAAATCAAAAAATAGTAAAAACCTAAACTCAAATCCTCCAAAGCTAGGAAAACAAAAATTAAATAAAGATATATTTTATTAGCTATGAAATAAGATTTTTTAAGTTTTTCTTTAATTTTGTCCATATACACCCACCAAGTTTATTTTTTCAATGGATTTTCTATTATTTCTCTAGTAAGCAATGCTCGTTTTGCTTCTTTAGCATTGATATTCAGTTTATGAAGAATATATTTTGCAACAAAATATCCAAAGGGTAACCAATTAACATGACTAATAGGTAATACTTTTCTATTAGCTCCGTACATTTCATCATATAAAACTTTCCTAGATTGAATAGGTAAAGTAGAATCAAAATAGGCATCTATAAAGGTTACTTTGTTCATATCTAGCAAATGGGCATAGGAAATAGGGTCAACCTTAAATAATGGATGAATTTCATCACTAGAGACTATTTCTTTTAAGGACATATTTTTTACTTTAGGAAACTCTTCTTCATATATGCTATATAGTTTTTCTTTATTATCTAAATCAAAATCTGCCTTATACCCTTTATCAAACATCTTCCTAACAAAGGCAGTAGCAGGGGATTGGTGAAGTATACGAGGTATATGTCCACCAGTAGTCATAAAAAGCAGATGATTAATTCTTGTATCTATAGCACCTACCATTGTAGTTATCATTCCACCCAAACAATATCCGAGAATTATATTATTTTCTTTCCAATAATTATATTGTTCTAGTAAATCAATAGTACTTAAAGTATCTACTACTCCATGTTCCCAAAATCGATACATAAGATTTATGTCAGGGTAAAGATAGCTTCTACCACTTACTGAATTACCTTCAACCCTAGTGTAATTACCAGGAAGTATCAATATGGTTGAACTAACTCCCGCATTTGCCAAGTGGGGACCTAGCCATAATAGAAACTTAATATTTCTACTACCTAATCCATGGAGGATTAGAGTTGATGCACGAACTTCCTTTTTTGGTTGATAAAAATATATTTCAACATTCTCCGTTCCTGGAGAATAATTTTCATATAGGGTTTTATACCTAACATAGCTACATCTATAACTTTTTCCTTTAAATATATATCCAGACACATAGTCTATATCTCTTTTAGCATAATTGAAGTTAATCCTCATAGCAATTCCTTTCTAATTAATGATAGTCAACTTATTATATCATATTAGAAAAAATTTAATCATGGGAAACCCATTAATTTAATTTATCCATAAAGTAACCAATTATATAAAGAATCCATATATGAAGCGGATAGAATATATAGAAAAAATATTTTATATTAGGTCCTCTTTTGCCATTATACATAAGAATAAGGGGTAAGGCAAAAACCATCATCCACTGTGGATTTTGTACGAAAAGATTTTCATATGTAAATCCTCCTTGAAGGAAAATAGCAGAAATAGCAATATAGGCAAAGGACATTTTTATTTTATCCTTTTTTAAATAATGAAATATTAATACCATAGCTGTAGTCATTATAGAGCCTTCAGCAAAGGCTGAAAGAAATAGAATAATAAATATAATAAAATTATTCTTATTATCCTTTTCTAGATTAATGAGAAGTGCTATTCCTAAAGCCATGGAAAAGAAAATATTATTTATTATAAAAAATTCTCTTCTAAAAAGTAACCATATTACAGCATTACCAAAAAACATTATAGCTGACCAAGCAAATAGCCTTTTCATATAGGCTATAGAATCCCTTGTATGAACATAGCCTTCAGTTAATAAAAAGAAAAATATGGGGGCAACTAAACGACCTAGCCAATGGAACCAATAGGGTGAATTGGGTATAAATTGGGCAATATGGTCAAAAAACATGAATACAACCATTATCATCTTTAATGTAAAGCCATTAAATATTTGAAAACACATAATATGTACTCCTTCCATGGAAGTATTTATGATATACTTTTAAATAATAACCATAAAACAATTATAGCAGATTAATTGTAGCTGGTATATAATTTGTATTATTATATACTAGCAAGAAATGGGGTAAAATTATGTACAATAATATTGTCAACTGTATATCCATTATCCACGATTTTAATAAGGAAAAGTATATTGAATTGGGAACAGGTCTAGAGATACAGGATTTTGCTAAGCCCGATTTATTAGATGAAGGATGGGAAGATAGGGTAGAAGAATACAAAAGAAAATTAGATGGATTTTCAAACATTCTATCTTTACATGGACCTTTTTTGGATTTAAAACCTGTAAGTCCAGATAAAACAATAAGAAAGGCAAGCTATAATAGATATCTTTCAGCTTTATACATTGGAAAAGAGCTAAATACAGATTATATAATATTCCATAGTCAAATAAATCCTTGGATAAAGGAGCCTAAAATAAAAGAGTTAACCAATAAATTAAATAAAAAATTTTGGAATGAAATTATAAAAGAAGTAAAGGATTATAAGGGTAAAATTTTAATAGAAAACATTTTTGAAGATGACCCTATCCTTACTAAGGAGCTAGTAGATACCATAGACTTACCTAATGTGAAAGTGTGTTTAGATATTGGACATGCAATGCTTGAGACTAAAAATGGTTTAGAGAACTGGATAAAGGAATTAAATAATAGAATAGAATATATACACCTCCATTGGAATGATGGTATTTATGATCAACACAATAGGCCTTCAAAGGAAAATATAATATTACTAAAAGACCTATTAGATAGATATAATCTAAATCCTATAATAGCTTTAGAATATAATGTTGATGATATTGAAGAAGAAATAAAAAGAATCAGGAGAATTTAATCTTCTCCTGATTGTTGTTTTAACGTACTTTTCAGTATAAACATGATAAGGAAGAATCACCAAATTAAAAGCAATACCTAATAGTTCTAGAGTTTTGTTATTGCAAATATCATAATTCTTAATTATCCTTTTTCTTTTTATATTTAACTATACCTTTATATAGAACAAATCCTAATGCTCCAAATATTATTATGAAAGGCAATAAGTAAATCAAAAGGATTATTAATTTTTCTAAGGTGTTTTTAAAGAAGTAGAGAGAATCATTTAAAGCGTCTGATATTTTATTACCAAAAGTAGTTTTAGGAGTTGTTGCACTGATTAACTTATCAACCTCTCGGATATATAGATTTACCGTACTAAAATCCACTTTATCATCTAAATCCATAAGGCTAGACTGTAATCTTTCCTTTTCGTATATAATTTGACTTAGCTGTTCTTCTAAGGCTATTATGTCCTCGATTCTGTCAGCCTTTTCCATAAGGGCAAGAATTCTTTCTTCCTTTACCTCAATAACCTTTAGTCTCGATTCTGTATCAGTATATTGTTTTGTAACATCTTGTTTATTTAAGCTTTCATTAGTTTTATTTCCAATATTCTTTAAATCTGTTTTAAAGTTTTGTGTATTAGCTTTAGGAACCCTAATAACATATTGTCCAGTCCTATAATTTCTAGAACTATAGGAAATATTGGAATATTCTACATATCCTTCATGTTTCTTAATAATCTTGTCTAATTCTTCGTTGGATGTATCAAACTCAGTAGTTTCAAATCGTAAATCAATAGTAGTAATAACTTTATCTGGTTCTAGTAGACTATCAGACCCATATCCAGTGTCAGAATCTTCTTTAGCAGCTGGCTCAGAATCATATTCGGAAGTAACCATATCATTTGGTACACTTTCTTTTTGTTTTCCACAGCCAACTATCATAGACATAGTAAGAACTATAATAATAAAAATATAAATAATTCTTTTAAAGATTCTCATTGATTATCAACTCCTTTAATTTGATTATATAACAGATTTAGGTATAATGTATTACAAAAAGATGACAGTTAGGATATAACTTGACATAAAAATTTCAATATGATACGTTCAATGAGTTGAGAGGGTTATAAATAAATTAAAAGGAGAATTTATAAAATGGAGAAAGGCAAAGTGTTAGCAACAGTAAACGGAAAAGAGATTACTGATAAAGATGTATATAGTTTTTTAAATCAGTTAGGGCCACAAGCTGCAGCTCAATTTAATTCACCAGAAGGATTAAATATGTTAACTAACGAATTGATTAATCAGGAACTTGTCTATTTAGACGCCATTAATAATGGTTTGGACGAAGAAGAAAACTTTAAAAGGGAATTGGAACTGGTTAAAGAAAATATTTTAATACAATATGCAATAAATAAACTTTTGTCAGGTATAACTGTTTCTGAAGAGGAAGTAAGTAAATTCTATACTGAAAACAAAGAGAATTTTAAATTTCCAGAGTCCGTAGGAGCTAGCCATATATTAGTTGATGATAAAGAAAAAGCCAAGGAGATATTAGATGAAATTAATGCTGGTCTATCTTTTGAAGAAGCAGCTGGCAAGTATTCAAATTGCCCTTCGAAAGCAAATGGTGGAGATTTAGGTGAATTTACTAGGGGTAAAATGGTTCCAGAGTTTGAAGAAGCAGCATTTGCTATGGAAGAAGGGGAAATAAGTGAACCTGTAAAAAGCCAATTCGGTTATCATATAATTAAACTTAATTGTAAAAAGGCTTCAGGCAATAGCGCATTGGAAGAAGTTAAGGATAAAATTAATCAGCAACTGATAAATTTAAAACAACAAGAAAGATATTTAGGGAAAACAGGAGAACTTAGAGAAAAATATAATGTTAAAACTTATTTTTAATCCCTTAAATTACCTTGTATGTAGTAATCAATAAGGCAAAAAATACATATGAGGTGATATAAGTGAAAGATAAAAGAAATAAAAGGGAAATTGATAAAAACTTTTTCAATCAAATGAATTATGAAATTGCTGAAGAACATGGCATAGTAAATAATGAAGAGATGAAAAACAATAAAAAGTTTTTGGATTGGAACAAAGAAAATAAAAAAAATAATAAGTAATATAAAAACCCTAGTTTCTAATGTGGTCTGTAGAAAACTAGGGCTTTTTTCATGTTTAATTATTTAATAAATTTCCCCAATATAAGTAATTGGTTTATCAATTAGCTTTTTAATAGATGCTATGCTTTTTTCATAATGGACAACAAGACAGCAGGTAGAAGGACCTCCTGATTTTAATACATCAAGATGCTGTGGAAAATTGGCTTCTACATTTAGTCCTGATATTTTTTCTAAAATACCAATTTCATATTTAATTCCTTTAGAACCTACTGGAATTGCTTCAATTATTTCCTTACAATTAGAAATTTTTACATAGTCATTCAATTGAAGCACATCTTTTGAGTTTAAAACTTCATTTCCTACATGAGGATATCCTAATAGGGAAACTTGCATACCTTTTTTTACTTTATTTATCTTTAAATCTGCAATATTTGCTTTTGCTATTACTGTAATCCCTATACCTGTCATTGATGTAGGGAAATTTTCTTCAGTACTTCCTGTAAAAAATATGCCTGAAAGCCCATTTTCATCAATCTCACTTTTTATACTACTTAAAATTTTTTCACCTGTGGGCTTCATTTCAACAGACAAAGTATCTGATATTATAATGGGTTTTGCTCCTACACATAATGCTTCTGAAAGAGCTACTTTTACAGTAGTCCTTCCTACAATGTCTTCATCAATCTTCAGTACATCATTTTTTTTATTTCCAATTGCTCCTAGACTATCACAAGATATTACATATGCCACATCATTTTCATAGATTATTATTAAATCCCTATATCTTTTAATCAATGTTATTACCATCTATCTTTGTCATTCCTTTATAAACTAATGAAGCTAAAAATATATTAATAAAAGAAGCAATTGTCAAAGGGAGGACCCATCCTATAAAGAATCCCCATCCAAATAAAGGTACAAACAAAAGAGCAGAAATAGGCCCATTTAATATGGTAGTAACTATTATTGCAATATAGATGTTAAACTTTTCATGAAAAAATCTAAATAAGTATGCAAATACTGCCATTTGTATTGCTATATACAAATGAATAGTAATGCCTAAAGGAAATCCAGAAGTAATTGCTGTAAGTATATGGCCTAAGCTTATAACAAGAGCACCATATCCACCTCCTAGGTACAATGCAGCAAAATATCCTGGCATTGAATCGAAAGCTACAGTGTTAAAAACCTTTATTAGAGCACCCACTGCACTTAGGGCTATTAGCATAGCAACTATTGTAAGGGTTTTGATATTTTTCAATGTGTTTGCTTTTTCTTTCATCTCAACAACCTCCCAATAAATAAATTCTATATGATTATTTTATATTTCACATTATTACACCACTTTGAATTGCTTCTTTCTGCTTAGTATAGGAATAATATAAGGAATATGGTTTATAGGATTTTCAAGCAATTCTACATCTATTGAAAAAGCTGCTCTTATATTATTTACTGTTAAAACATTTTTAGGGGACCCAGCAGCCATTATTCTACCTTCTTTCATAATGAAAACCTCATCACAAAATTGTGAAGCAAGGTTAATATCGTGAAGCACAGTTATTACAAGTATTCCATTTGAAGATAAATTATTTACAAGAGATAGTGTTTCAATTTGATATTTAATATCTAGATGTGAAACAGGCTCATCCATAAGTAAAATTTTAGGTTTCTGGGCTAATGCCCTTGCTATATATACCCTTTGTCTTTCACCGCCACTTAAGTCCTTAATGTTTTTATCTTTAAATTGCCAGGTATTTGTAATTTTCATACAATCCATAACAATAGACTTGTCTTCTTTTCTTTCCGACTGAAATCTTTTAAGAAAAGGAATTCTTCCCATCATAACTAAGTCATAACAACTAAATTCAAAGTCATAATCTATATCTTGGGGTACATAAGCTATGTATTTAGCCTTTTCTTTTACAGCAAAATCCTTAATATTTTTTCTTGTTATAAAAATATTTCCTGATGTGGGTTTCAAATACCCGGATATATTCTTTAAAAGGGTAGTCTTACCACTTCCATTTGCACCTATTATTCCTATCATCATGCTTCTATTTATGATGAAATCTACTCCTTTTAAAACTTCAGTTTTATCATAAGAAAAATGCAATTTATCTACTTGTAAAATAGGCATACAATCACATTCCTTCACTTTTTCGTTTATTTTTAATTAGTAAATATAAAAAAAATGGTCCGCCAAATGCTGCAGTTATTATTCCAATAGGTATTTCAGAAGGTCTTAGGATAACCCTAGCTAAAGTATCAGCAATAGTTAAAAATACTGCTCCTGATATGGCGCTAAAAGGTACAAGAATTCTATTGTCAGGGCCTATAATAAGCCTAGATATATGAGGTACAATAAGTCCAACAAAACCGATAATTCCACCCATTGATACTGCTGTGGCAGTAACTAAAGACCCTAATATAAGAATAATCTTTTTAACCAATTCTGTATTTACACCCAGATGTTCAGCAACTTCTTCTCCTGTCAATATAGCATTTACATCCCTTGAAAATACATACATAATTGAAGAACCTATTATTATAATAGGAGTAGAAAAAACTACATTACTCCAATTGGTAAGGTTAAATCCTCCCATAGTCCAAAAAACAATTCTAGCAAACTCATTATGGTTCAAAAGCATCAGAAGAGAAATTATTGCAGATATGAATGCGCTTATAGCTATACCAGCTAATAGCATAGTGGTCATAGATACTCTTGATTCTGTTTTAGAGGTAGTATATACAATTAAAATAATAATTAAAGAAGAAACAAAAGCCATAAAGCTAAGTTTAAACAAGCCAAAGCCTAATATTATGGCAATGGTTGCTCCTAAAGCTGCACCAGATGATATTCCTAAAACATAAGGGTCTGCCATAGGATTTCTTAAAAGTCCTTGAAAAAATACTCCTACAACTGAAAGTCCCATTCCTACAACTGCTGATGCAATTATTCTTGGAAGTCTTAAATTAAGAATTATCATTTTGAAAGTTTCGTTTCCTTTACCCAAAAATATATTAATAATTTCCTGTAGGGGTATATTAACTGCCCCTACAGAAATGGAAATAATTATTGTGAATATTAATAAGAGAAAAGATATAGTAAAGTATATACTTTTTTTAACTTTCACTTTATTTGAATACCTCCGGATGTAAGAATTCTGCAATTTCCTCTAATCCTAAAACAATCCTATTAGAAGCTCTTGCTATTATATCATCATTACTAATGACAAACACATTTTCATTTTTAACAGCCTCTGTATCCTTGTAGCCCACCGTATTTTCTATATCTTCTAAATCACCTGCATGGGGAGATGTTATAATAACATTAGGGTTTTTCTCTACTAATTTTTCCATGCTATACTGAACCCATCCATCTACATCTCCTGCAATGTTTTTTCCACCTGCTAGACTTATTAACTCATCTATAAAAGTACCTTTACCAGCTGTCCAGTTTCCATCAAAGGAGACAAGATAGAATACATCCGTTTCTGGAAGTTCTTTTACTTTATCATTTATTTCTTTAATTTTAGTTTCCATATCTTTAATTGTTTCTTCTCCTTTTTCCACATTGTCTGTTATCTGACCTATTATTTTTATAGATTCATATATTTGATTTATATTTTTAGCTTCCAGCATAATAACGGGGACACCCATATTTTCCAAGGATTCCATTTCTTCTTGACCTGAAAGATTAGAAGCAAATATTAGGTCAGGCTTTTGAGCAGTTATGGCTTCAACATTGGGTCCTTTAAAATCTCCTACCTTTTCCACGTCTTCCACTTCAGGTGGATAATTATCATAATCTGTAACACCTACTACTTTATTACCTGCGCCTAAAGCATATAATAATTCAGTGGTAGAAGGAGCAAGGGATATTATTCTTTCAGGCTCATCTTCTAAAGTTACTTCTCTTTCTAAAAAATCAACAATCTTTAATGGAAATTGATTTTCAACAGTTTCATTTGATGATTGAGTTGTATCTTGGGGTTTTGATGAATTATTCGTTGAACAAGCCACCAGTGAAATTGACAAGGTAAACACCAATAACAAAGCAAATAAGTTTTTAAATTTTCTCATAAATACCCTCCTAAATTTAATTTTGAATATCAAAAAAGGCCTACCCTTAGGAGGTAGACCTTTTAAATAAAATTTAAAAAAAAAAATTTTATTTCACCTTCCCTCCGAAGGTAAATTAACCATAATCTTATGGTAGGTCTCCTGGCTTGCGATTCATCTTCCACCCTGCCTTCCCATCTAGGTTTCTACTTAGAAATAGATAGTGGCATATTAGGGTTTCATCATCGCTTACAGTAGCGGGGGCTGCGCGGGATTTTAACCCGACTTCCCTATTAACCTTACGGACCATAAGACTTTAATATTCATTTATGTAATTATATTGTATATCTAGTCATTACTTAAGTCAACAGGTTTCAACCAATAAGTATTTATGGTATACTTGTAAATGTTAGTAGTGATTAGATGTTTAAAACAATTGTCCAGGTGATTATATGATTATATTAGTAACTGGTGGAGCCAGAAGTGGAAAAAGTACCTTTGCCGAAAACATGTACAGGGATAAAAGAGATGTAGTATATATTGCTACGTCTAAAATATGGGACAAAGAAATGGAAGAAAGGGTTAGGTTACACCAAAGCAGTCGACCTTCTTATTGGCGAACCTATGAAGGTAACTATTCATTAATTAATGCTTTAGGAGAAGAAAAAAACTATCTATTAGATTGTATAACTATTCTTACATCCAATATAATGTTTGATATGACCAAAGAGGAAGAATATATAGACTATGAATTGCAAAGGAAAGTAGAAAATAAAATATATGAGGAATTACAATCCTTAATAAAAATTATTGAGCATAAAGGTTACAATCTAGTATTGGTAACTAATGAAGTAGGATATTCTCTAGTTCCAGAAAATCATATAGGCAGAGTGTTTAGGGATATACAGGGGAGAATAAATCAAAGGATAGCAGCTTTATCCAATGAGGTTTATTTGGTATGTTGTGGCATACCGGTGAAAATAAAATGATAGATGGGTTCATATTAGCTATCCAGTTTTTAACACGATTACCTATTAATAAGTCGGTAGATTTTAATGATAAAAGCCTTTCAAGGAGTGTTTTTTTCTTTTCAATGGTAGGTATGATAATTGGGGGAATAGGAGGGCTATTTTACTATATATTTAGCTATTTAAATAAGAACATTGGCATTTTCTTTGCCTTAGTATCAATGATAGTTGTTACAGGTGGTCTTCATTTAGATGGATTGTCTGACACCTGTGATGGATTTTTATCCTATAGAGAAAAGGATAGAATTCTTGAAATAATGAAAGATAGTCGTATAGGGGCTTTTGGAGTTATATCTATAGTACTAGATATTCTTCTAAAGTATATTCTTATATCCAGTATAAAAGGGTATATACCTTTAATATTGGGACTATCCTTTGGAAATAGCCGTTTAGTGATATCCTATATAATGTCTACTAAAAAAGTTGGTAGAAATGATGGTTTAGGGTATATGTTTCATAAAAGCAATCCTAAAAAGTATGCTTTATTTGGAGGGATTATATATATTGCAATAATTTTATTGATTAATCCAATCTATTTAATACCATTATTATTATCTTTTATAGCTGGTGAGATAATGACAAAAATAACTTATAAGAAGATAGGTGGATTTACTGGAGATGTATATGGAGCTACCATAGAAATTGGTGAAATAATATCTTTAATAACATTTGTGGAGGTGCTAAAATGGATATAATTTTGATACGTCATGGACAGACGGAAGACAATGCAGGGAGAATATTTAGTACAAAGGATACTATATTAACGGATGAGGGAAAGGAGCAAATTAAGAAGACTAAAACCTTTATTGATACCTTATCCTTTGACAAAGTATATGTAAGTCCCCTACATAGGGCTATTCAAACTATGGAAATATTGGGATTGGATGGAGAAAAGGAAGAAAGAATTAAGGAGGTGGATTATGGATTATTTGAAGGGAATACTTATGAAGAAATTGTGGACAAGTTCCCAGAAGAAGCTAAAATTTGGGATGAGGACTACTTAAATTTTCTTACCCCAGAGGGGGAAAGTATTAAGCTGGCTTATGAAAGAGTTACTTCCTTTTTAGAAGAAATATCAAAAAAAGATGAAGACGTAGTATTAGTATGTCATGCTGGAGTTATAAGAATTGCTTTAAGCTGGGTATTTGAGAATGTAGACTATTTCTTTAAATTTAAGATAGATAATGGTAGCGTTAATATAATATCCATTGATGAAAAGGGATTTAAATATATTAAAAGGACCAATTATTCTGTAAGATAATAAGGAATTATCAATAAAGATAATTTAAATTTTAGTATTAATATTCTTAATAAGGGAGTGGTTTTATGCAATATAGAAGTTTTACTAAAGATAATCTTCAGGTATCAGGCCTTGGCTTTGGATGTATGCGTTTTCCAATACTAGATAATGATTCCAGTAAAATAGACGAAGAAAAAGCTATAAAAATGCTCAGATACGCTATAGACAATGGTGTTAATTATATTGATACAGCTTACCCATATCATCAAGAAAATAGCGAATATGTAGTAGGTAAAGCTCTAAAAGATGGTTACAGAGAAAAAGTTTACCTTGCTACTAAACTTCCTGGTTGGTTAGCTGAGAGTTATGAAGATTTTAATAAATACTTAGATGAACAACTAGAAAAACTTGATACTAGCTATATTGACTTTTATTTAATACATTCCTTAAACAAAGATTATTGGGATAAGATTAAAGAACTAGGAGTTCTAAAATTTGCCGATGAAGCAAAACAAAGTGGAAAGGTAAAATATATAGGGTTTTCATTTCATGATGAATTAAATGTATTTAAAGAAATTATTGATTCCTATGATTGGGATTTCTGTCAGATACAACTTAACTACCTTGATAGAAATTATCAAGCCGGGGAAGAAGGATTAAAATACGCCTATGGAAAAGGTATATCTGTAGTCATAATGGAACCTATAAAGGGGGGGAAATTGTCAAATCCATCTGAGGAAATTAAATCCATATGGGATTTAAATGAAATAAAGAGAACTCCTTCTGAGTGGGCCCTTAGGTGGGTATTAAACCATAAAGAGGTATCAGTACTATTAAGCGGTATGAATACCATAAATCAAGTAAAAGAAAATATAAAAACTGTTTCCAATGCTCTAGCCAATTCTTTGAATAAAAAAGAAGTTGAACTAATAGATAAAGTTACAAATATATATGAAGAAAAAATAAAAGTTGGATGTACTGGCTGTGAATATTGTCTTCCTTGCGAAAACAATGTTAATATTCCAGGTATTTTCCAATTATATAATGATTTATTTGTTTTTGGAGCTGAAGAAATTTCAAAAAATAGGTATAGTTCTTTTATGCAAAATGAGAAAGATGCTTCTATGTGTATAGAATGTGGAAAATGCGAAACTATGTGTCCACAAAATATTGAAATCAGAAAACATCTTAAAGAAGCTCATAATATTTTAGCTAAATAGGTTAAGAAGCAAAGGGTTATTAAAAATATATATAAGTTTATAATATAAACAAAGGGAATAAGGGGTGTTAATTTAATAAACACCCCCTATTCCTTTTTTTATTTTGTATAAATTTCCAGGAAGGCTGCAGCACAGTAAATAAGAGAAGTTTAACAAAATTGAGAATATTGTGGCAAAATGGCATGTAAATTGCATTTAATATATATAGAATTAATCCCGGGATATATTATTTAGTTTCACAAGTATAATTATACACATTCAATTGATGTAAATTAAGGAACAACATACTTAGCAATTTTCTATAGGATATTATTAAAAAACAAGCAAGGGAACATAGCAACTTACAACGATTGAAATATGTTAAGAATCATCTACTAGTTAAAGATACAAATATAATATGAGGGGGAAGTTAAATGGAAAAAGAAAAGAAAACGCCTTCTTTTAAGTATGCTTTACTAGCTTTAGGGGCTATTGTTGTTTTTATGATAATTGGAATAAACTTTTTAAAGATTAGAATTGAAGTAATGATGTTTGGAGCATGGCTTATAGTTGTACCTTTTGCTAAGAAATTAGGTTATACTTTTGATGAACTAGAAGGTGCAGCATATGAAATGGTTCGAAAAGGAATGCAAGCAATAACAATAATACTAGCAGTTGGAATGCTTGTAGGTGCATGGATTAGTGCTGGAACAGTTCCTACATTGATTTATTACGGATTAAAAATAATTACTCCTAAGTTTTTCTTAGTAACTGCATTAATATTATGTTCTATTGTATCCCTTGCAACAGGAACATCTTGGGGAACGATGGGTACTTGTGGTATTGCTATGATGGGAATTGGTGCTGGATTAGGTATACCTGCTGGAATGACTGCTGGTGCTGTAATAAGTGGTGCATATTTTGGAGACAAGCTTTCTCCATTATCTGATAGTACAAACCTTGCTCCTGCAGTTTCAGGAACAGATGTTATAACCCATATAAAACATATGTTGCCTGTTACCATACCAGCTTATTTAATCTCATTTGTAATTTTCCTTGTTTTAGGATTTAAATATGGTTCAGATACTGCGGATATTTCTATGATAAATGAAATCGTTGTCTCAATAGAAGGTATATTTAATGTGGGCATAATAGCTCTTTTACCAGCAATAATAGTAATCTTCTTGCTAGTAAGAGGACAATCACCTGTAACTTCAATCCTAATAGGTTCAGTAGCTGGTTACGCTGTTGCTACTTTATACCAAGGTTTTGACCCTGCTTATGCAGCTGAAGCTTTATATACAGGATTTGCTGGAGACTTTGGAAGCGATTTCTTAAATAAATTATTAAATCGTGGTGGCCTTTTAAGTATGGCAAATATCGCTTCGATTATGATTTCCGGTTTAGGATTAGGTGGAATGTTAAGATATAGTGGAATACTTCAAGCAATATTAGATGTCTTGGCTACAAAGATTAAAAATGAAGGTAGCTTGATTCTAAGTACTATGATAGTAGCATATCTAGCAAATATGATAGGTGGATCCATGAGTTTTGCAGCTGTTATGACTGGTACACTAATGTCTCCACTTTATGAACAATGGAACCTAAAACCTGAAAATTTATCTAGAACAATTGAAGACTCTTCAACCCTGGGAGCGCCTTTAATTCCTTGGAATAGTAATGCTCTGTTTGCAATGTCTATGCTCCAAGTATCTTATGCTGAATATATTGGTTTTGCATTTTTCAATATTATAGACCCAATTATTGCCATAATTTATGGATTTACAGGATTTACTATTAAAAAATATACGGAAGATGAATTAAAGGCTAAGGGCAAAACAAAATTAGCATAAAACAAAAATTAGTATAATACATAATGCCTAGAGACAAGACTCTAGGCATTACTAATGTCGTACATTATATTAACATGTATTTTGTTTTATGTTCATTATATTAACGATTGGTATCATGGATAAATAATAATATCTTCAAATCATTTATTTAACATACTTTCAAAACATGGTATAGAAGTTGCATATATGTTTAAGTAGTAAGTTAATATAGCAAAATGATTAATAGAATGGGGTGGTGAAATGATTAAAGTATTTGAAGAAATAGCTGAAAAAGCAAAAAAAATAGGTCCAAAAACTATGGCTGTAGCAGTATGTCAAGATGAGGACATATTAAAATCCGTTAATTATGCCTATGAACAAGGAATAGTGAATCCAATATTAATAGGAGATAGAAAAGCTACAGAAAAAATTGCTAAAGATTTAGGAATTGATTTAAGCAGATTTGAACTAATAGATGTGGAGGACAAGAAAGAGGCGTGTAAGTTAGCTGTAAAGACTGTCCATGACAAGAAAGCTGATATGGTTATGAAAGGATTTACCGACACATCAATGATATTGAGAGCAGTTTTAGATAAAGAGGAAGGACTTATGGATGGAGGTTTAATAAGCCATGTTGGTGTAGTGGCTGTAAGAGCCTTCGATAGACCTTTTATTGTAACTGACTCTGCAATGAATATAGCACCAGGAGTAGAGGATAAAGTAAATATAATAAACAATGCAGTAAAAGTAGCCCATGCATTAGGAATAGATACACCAAAAGTAGCTATGATTTGTGCTGTTGAAAAGGTTTCTAAGAAAATGCCAGCAACTGTAGAAGCTAAAGAAGTAGTTGAAATTTTTGAAAATGGTGGAATTAAAGGATGTATTGTAGGAGGACCTTTTGCTATTGATAATGCAGTATCTGAAGAGGCAGCAAAACATAAGGGAATTGATCATCCTGTTGCAGGAAATGCAGATGTTCTAGTAGCTCCTGATATAGAGGCAGGAAATATTTTAAATAAATCCATGGAATACTTTGGACAAGCTGAAAAAGCAGGAATTATTATGGGTGCAAAAACTCCTATTGTTCTAACATCCAGAGCTAGCTCTGGCGAAGCGAAGTTTAATTCTATAGCCTTAGGAGTTTTAGTTTCAAATATTATATAGGAGGTTGATACTATGAATAAAACCTACAGAATATTGGTTATAAATCCAGGTTCAACGTCAACGAAAATAGCAATTTACGAAAATGAAAAAGAAGTAATAACTGAAACAATAAAACACTCAGCTGATGAAATTAAACAATTTGAAACCATATATAGTCAATTGGATTTCAGAAAAAATTTAGTTTTAGAAGTATTAAAAAAGAACAATATTGATTTAAATACCATAGATGCTATAGCTGGTAGAGGCGGAAATATGAAACCAGTAGCTGGAGGAACATATCTTGTAAATGAACCTATGATAGAAGACTTAAAGGTTGGAGTAATGGGTCAACATGCTTCTAACTTAGGAGGCATAATAGCTCATGAGATAGGAAAACCATATGGTTTAAAGGCTTATGTAGTTGACCCTGTAGTAGTAGATGAATTCGAAGAAATATCAAGAATATCTGGTATGCCTGAGATTCCAAGAAAATCTAAAGACCATCCACTTAACTCTAAGGCTGTGGCTAGAAAAGCAGCTAAGGAATTAGGAGCCAAATATGATGAATTAAATATTATTACTGCCCATTTAGGGGGAGGAATTTCTATAGGGATACATAAAAAGGGCAGAGTTGTTGATGTAAACAATGCATTAGATGGAGACGGTCCATTTTCACCTGAAAGAGCTGGAGGGCTTCCTGTTGGTGGACTTGTAGACTTATGTTTTTCAGGAGAATATACAAAAGCAGAAATAAGGAAAAAAATAGTAGGAAATGGTGGCTTAGTAGCATATTTAGGTACTAATGATGGTAGAGAAGTTCAAGAGATGATAAATAATGGCGATAAAAAAGCTGAATTAGTATATAAAGCTATGGCTTATCAGATAGCTAAAGCCATAGGAGCCAGTGCTACTGTAGTGAAAGGAAATGTAGATGCAATAGTCTTAACTGGTGGTCTAGCCTTTGACAAGGTATTAATGGGATGGATTGAAGAAAGTGTAAACTTTATATCAAAGGTATTTGTATATCCAGGAGAATATGAAATGGTAGCCTTAACTGAAGGGGTTATCAGAGTCCTTAATGGTGAGGAAGAATTAAAAGAATATAAATAGTAAATATAAGGAGGAATAATAAAATGGCAAAAGAAAATTTAAACCCACTAGAAAGTGCACAAAAACAAGTGAAAGCTGCTTGTGATGCTTTAGGATTAGAACCAGCAGTATACGAAATATTAAAAGAGCCTAAAAGAATGATAGAAATTTCAATACCAGTCAAAATGGATGATGGTAGCTTGAAGGTATTCAAAGGTTATAGAGCAGTACACAGTGACGCTATAGGACCTGGTAAAGGTGGAGTAAGGTTCCATCCAGGAGTAAATCCAGATGAAGTAAAAGCACTATCCGTTTGGATGACATTCAAATGTGGTGTTATGGGAGTTCCTTATGGTGGAGGAAAAGGTGGAGTTACTGTAGATCCTCTTAGCCTATCCCAAGGAGAACTAGAAAGACTTTCTAGAGGATATATACAAGGACTTTATAAATATTTAGGCGAAAAAATTGACATTCCTGCACCAGACGTAGGAAGTAAAGGTCAAGTAA
>NZ_PPXX01000117.1 GCF_021655075.1 Clostridium sp. Cult2 | reverse complement strand
TTTAGGATGTGATGTAGTAAAACAACATCACACACTTACACAGATTATAATGGGATTGCTGAACAATGGGTTTGAGCTTAAAGTTGTAGAGGAAGCAGAACCGCCTAAAGAGATGATGGATATTCCGGGTATGGAAGATGAACTTCGCCGCCCGATGATGTTACTTGTAAAGGCGATAGCGAAAAAATAATATCTCTATTAGGAAAACTGATATACCCCAATTTAGAGAATGGCATAGTAATTCCTAGTGATAAAGAGAAAATGATTGCACTGGCAAATAAATACATTGAAAAAGAAAATGTAGATGCACTCATTCTCGCCTGTACGGAGCTGCCACTTGCCATAAAGCCCGAAGATGTTAATGTGCCAATCGTGAATACAACCCAAGTACATATCAATGCAATTTACCAATATGCAATTCGATAAAAATAGCAAAGCCAGCCGAGCCAGTCAACGGTCAAGATGAACGGCGCATTTCATGCGCCGCCGTTGACAGCCCCGCCCGTCTTTGCTAAAGGGTAATCAAGGCGGGAAAGCCCTAAAATGGCTTCACACCTATTTCAATAATTGGAGGAGATAAAAATGAGATCAGAAAAGGAAGTTTATGATATTGTTTTGAATTTTGCAAAAACAGACAAACGCATTCGCATGGTTACTTTGGAAGGATCTAGAACAAATACAAATATTCCGCCTGATGATTTTCAGGATTTTGATATTACTTTTTTTGTTACGGATATGGACAGCTTCACAAGTGATGATAAATGGCTAGATATATTTGGTGAAAGGTTGATTCTGCAAAAGCCGGAAGATATGGAATTATTTCCAGCTGTAGAAAAGGGATTTTCATATTTAATGCTGTTTACTGATGATGTTAAGATAGATTTAACTTTGCTGCCGCTGGAACTGATAGACGAGTATTTTACATGGGATAAACTGGTAAAGTTACTGTTGGATAAAGACAACCGTATCGTAAAGCCGCCAATACCAACGGATATAGACTACCACTTGCAGAAGCCTACTCAAAGAATGTTTGACGATTGCTGTAATGAATTTTGGAATACTACAACATATGTAGTAAAGGGCTTATGCCGCAAAGAAATTCTTTTTGCTATTGACCATATGAATGATATAGTACGAAAAGAATTGCTTCGCATGATTTCCTGGCTGATTGGTATCAAACAGGGATTTCATTTCAGTTTGGGAAAAAACTATAAATTTATGAAGCAATATGTCCCAGAGGAATTGTGGGAACGACTTATGTCCACTTATAATATGGATTCCTATCCCCATATGTGGGAATCCTTTGAACAATGTATGGCATTGTTCCGGGAGGTTTCGTCAGAAGTGGCATGCCAGTTGGATTACCAGTATCCACTATATGATGAAAAAATCAGTAATTATGTGATTCGGCAAAAGAAAAAATATGGCATTGAAGATGATAACAAATAAAATTTTTTCAATCGAAAAAATTTATTTTGATTATTCAATTTTGAAAAACTGAATACCTCAAAATCAGAAAGAGCGCGGACAAGCACTTTGAGGGATTGGCCGCCTTGTCCACCCATCCAGCGGGGCGGCGGGCGGCGGTCAAGGCCGGGTGCAAACCCGTTCATTTCAGCCTTGACGGTTGCCTGCTGTCCTGCTACTTTTCCGGGAGTGTGGCCACACTTCGGGACACTTTGTCCACAAGTCGGAGCGAAGGACGAGGGACGGGGGCTTTCATATACCTGCCGCCGTTCTCTGAAAACAGGCCGATTTTTTGCTCATTCCCATTCGCAAAAATTCAGCCTGTTTTCCTGCCGGAGCAAACGGGGTGCAAGAAGCACCGCACCCCGTTTCCTCTGTCAGCCACGCCAGCAGGTATAACACACTACACTTTGCAAGCAAAGTCGTGTGCCAAAGGGGGCACCCCTTTGGAAACCCTAGACAACAAAACAGGCGGTATGCTGCCCTCTCCGGGAGCATACCGCCGTTTGTTGTCAGCAGCCCGTTTCACGGTCTGCGTGTAGTTCCTTGTAAACTGACCTAATAATCTTTGTAAATATTCTTCCATCTGATTACTGCTTTTTTCAATATAGTTACAGTAATTTTTCTGTTCATCTGTGACATCAGTTTCCTTTAGTAAACCTACATTTCCCTTTACTATAGTAAGGGGCGCCCTTACATCATGGGCGAGAGCAGATATTTGTTCTTTCTTTTTCTGTTCAAAATTCCACTGTTCTTCTAAAGCAGTCTTTAAAGAATTCTTCATCATATCAATACCTTGAAGAACCAGATTTATCTCCCCTATATTACTTACACCTACATCAAAGTCTAAATTATGTTCTTCTATTTTCTCTACAGTATTCAAGAGATTTCTTAACTCGCTATTTATCCTTTTAGCTAATCTATTCGACCATAGAATAATCAATATAAATAATTGAAACAAAAATGAAAATATAATTGTTAATTCTGCATTAGGCAAAGTTTTTCTCAATCCATCATTTGTAAACTGCATACTTAAAGGATAGCTAATAATCAATACTTCTTCTTCCCTCTCAATACTAATAATATAGTCTGATAGTCCAATTGTATTTTTCCCCTTCCTATAGTTATCCCAACTATCATCTATATATTTAACAGAAAAATTACCATATAAAAAATCTCCTGCTTCTGAATAGACCCCAAAATTACACATTGGTGTCAATAAATCCATATTTACCTTAGGTGAATTTTTTAGTTCATCATAGTTTTTTTGAATTATTCTTTCAGAATAATTTGCTGGGTATACTCCAATTGAAGCTATCCCAAATACTAAATAATTCACTAACATTAGGGTTGTAATAAATACTCCAAGATATAAAATATATTTTATAAATATTGTACGAAGACTTTTGCTTTTACTTCTTCTTAATCCCATTTGTAACCTACTCCCCAAACTGTCTTGATTGGTTCTATGCTAAATTGTATAAACTTGGCTCTAATGTTTTTTATATGCTCAGCTATTACATTTAAATTGCTTTCCTTTTCAAAGCCAAAAACGGATTCAAAAATTTGTTCCCTTGAAAAAACTTGACCTCTATTAAGGGCTAAATACTCACTTATTTCATATTCACTTTTAGTTAGAGATACCCTATTATCTAATACGAAACATTCTTTACTTGATAGCAAGAATTTAACATCACCTATATTTATATAGTTTATCTTTTCCCTTTCTTCTCTTCTAATATGGGCATCTACCCTTGCACGAAGTTCCTGAACTCCAAAGGGTTTAGTTAAGTAATCATCTGCACCTAATCCTAGCCCCCTAATTATATCTGCTTCGTCTGATTTTGCTGTAAGAAATAAAATAGGTGAATCTACCTGTATCCTTATCTTAGAACATAAGCTAAATCCATCAATTTCAGGCATCATTACATCTAGAATTATTAAATGATAGAAACTTAAATCTTCAGAAAGAACCTTTTCGGGTTTATCTATTTTTTTAATAAAATGATTGCTTTTACTTAATATGTTTTCAATCAAATCTAGAATAGCTTTATCATCATCCACTACTAAAATATTGGCCATTTAATACCCCCTACTCTTCGGTTCTATTTCCTTCCCAGTTTTTAAACCATACTAACATAATTACAAATGATATAAAAGTTAAAACTATAGATATAATAATTCCTAGTTTTAAATCTTGGTCTAGCAATATGTCTTCAGCACTTTGATACTTCATAAGCAATGATGAAGTAAACCTAATACTCCATGAACTTGGAAGAAAAGGCCATCTGCCATCCCCCATTCCTGTTAAAAATAAGGCTGCTACAAGAGATTCAGCAATACCCACTCCAATAGAAACTGCCTTAGAAAATCTAAAACTTAAAAATAAATGTAGTATATATAAGAATATATTGGACCCTATTAGAATTGCCACAATAGCCAGGTTTATATAAATAGGATAGATATTACTATCTATAAAAGAATAACCTATATAAAAACCAACAACTGCCAATATAGTACTTAAACTTCCAAATAATAAACATAAGGTAAATTTACTCATTATACTTAAATTCTTTGTCTCTGAAGCAATTAAAATATTTTTAAAGCCCCCTGCTATATATTCTTGCTCTGCTACTATTGAAGTGATTATTCCTATTAACATTGGAAATGTTATGCTTAAAACTTGTAAATAAGCTGATATCTTGCTAAAACTAGTCCAAGGTGTATAAGAATAATAGCTTAAAAATATGATTAACCCTAATATAGGGATATACAGGTGCATCCATGGAATTTGGGTAGATTTAAATTTTATTATATCAGCTTTTATAAGCTTTTTAAATTCTATCATTTAATTCACCTCTTTTTTTCCGAACCATATTGTAGTAAGAATAGCCAATATCAGAAAGATAATAATACTGATTAAAGTACTGCCTAATACCCCAGTTCTATTTGGCATTGAGTTGATTTCTGGAGCTGGAAGGCCATTTGGTAGAATACCTAAAATTGGAACCATTAGAGCGGATGATGTCCCATAAGGTAAGATCTTTAAAATTAAATTTATTCCAGATCCATAGCTTATAATTCCGAAAATTGTCATTCCTAGATTAAAAATAACAGCAAGGAAAATGTTGAACTTAGCAGTTAAAAACATAATGATAGGAATATTAAATAAAAATGTAAAAATTAATACAATAGTTCCTAATATATTTGCTCTTAAAGGAATAGTAGAGCCACATATTAAAGCAAATACCTCTGCTCCTAACATAAATATCAAGTTGGTAAATACTAACAAAATACTAATGTATAGTATCTTTCCTATCCATATCCTCTCTTTACTTTGAGGATACAAAAGCATCCCCTTATAGGAAAGGTTTTTCTCCTTTGTAATTGTTTGGGCAGATATAAGAGCTAACATTCCTGGAAGGAACATAGCATACCACCAGTTATATGCACCATTTTGACCTCCTCCCCATAAGGCAGATAATATAAGAGAAAAAAATGGTGTTATTAGGATAAATTTATTTGTTGATGTTCTTTTGTTTTTTAAGAATTCTGATTTTACTATATCAATCATTAATTTTCACCCCTGTTTCTTTTTATAATTTCTTTAAACAAATATTCAAGATCATCTTCCTTGCTTAACTCTCCGTCATAGCCAATAATACCATTGGATATGATTCCCACCTTATCAGCCACTTGTGCTACTTCTGATAAAATATGGCTAGATAAAATCACTGTAATTCCCATGGCAGGAAATGAACGAATTAATTCCCTTAATTCTTCTATTCCTATTGGATCAAGTCCATTAGTAGGCTCATCCAGAATAAGCAGTTTGGGATTATTTATAATAGCCATTCCAAGTCCTAATCTTTGTTTCATCCCCATGGAAAAATTCCTTACTTTCTTTTTTTCAGCCTGCCTAAGACCTATAATGTCAAGTACTTCTTCTACTCTCTCCTTTGGCAGTCCATAAAGAGTAGAGGCAGCCTTCAAGTTTTCTCTTGCAGTTAAATTTGGATAAATTGCTGGTTCTTCAATTAATGCTCCTATATCTTTTAAGTCCTTTCTTGTCCACAGATGGTCTTCAAATAATATTTCTCCAGAGGATGGTTTCATTATCCCTGTAATCATTTTTAATATGGTTGACTTTCCAGCACCATTTGGTCCAAGTAGTCCATATACAGAATTCTTCCTAATTGATATAGAAACATTATTAACAGCTACTTGACTCCTAAATTTTTTAGTTAATCCCTTTACTTCTAAAATATAATCTGACATTCCCTTACCTCCTAAATTAATCTTATATTTAATCTATAATTAAAGTATACAAGGTAATTATAAGGAATTTATAAGGATTTATAAAAATAGTTTTTTAGAAGTTTGTCTGGCTATGGAAATCCTAATCCGATGGATAAATAGCCTTATGGATCTAAGTCTAGGTAATCGGGTAAGAGATAAATAATTAATTTATTTACCGACCTCCCACACCCCAGGTAAGAACAACAACCTTCATCCCATGTAACCGTCACATTTACTGTGTATAGTTCGGGTAGTATTGGACTTTGTTTTGTATCGTAAACTCGTCCACTCTAAATCAGCCTGATGTGATTTCTGTTCGTCGGTTCGGGATTTTGCTTCCAGTTTCCTTCAGATTCCACGTCGCCGTGGACACCCTTGCTCTTAGCTAACGGTTCCTACTACCAAGCCCGTAGTGGACTTTCACAACCAAGTTGTTGCCCATACTGGGCATACAATCAAAAAACTGCGTCCCAATAGGGACGCAGTTAAAGTAGATATGTGGTTCTAACCTAATCAATATATGTTATAGAAGTTCATTAGGAAGTTCATCTTGTAACCTTCTACCAAAAGCACGATAATACCCTGAGTCATCTTTATCAACTTCGTATTTCGTTATCCAATTTTTATCCTTGAAAATTTCTAATATCCGTTCATTGACATTGTTAACTACAAATTTGGGTCGACCCAAATCAAACAATCTTACATAATCCTTCAAATTCAATTTATCTAGATAAATGATTGCTTGTCTTTTGTCAAAAGTCGGAAGAATAATAATGAAAAATTCCACTTTATCTTCATAAGTAAGCCTTGTATCTGCGAGTAGTTTTTCAAATAACTGCATAGAAAATGGATATGATTCAGAGAAAATCACTTGTTTTTGTCGAACTGTTAGATTTTCAATTTCTATTTTCATAGGACTATTCTCATGTAAATACGCAGTAAGCAGTTTAGGTATATCATTTTCTTCCAAATTATTGTTAAGTATATAAATCTTTACCGTATTAGAGTAATCAGTATCTATAATTGATATAGCTTCATCTGTAAATTTAAGAAGATTAATTTTATTTTCATCGCTAGTATCTAAAGAAAGCACATCTACCATTTCATTAAAATCAAAGGTCTCCCCAGAGATAACATCATTCACATATGAATCAATATTCTTTTTTATAAAGTGAAGTGTATTGGTTGGATATTCATCCCTAATAAATAACAAAGAGTCTTGTGACATTCTTATGGTTTCTAAATCAATTAGAATATCTATTTTCTCATTTGAAATCCCCTCGGTTTTGAATGAATCATAATATCGCCTAAGCGACCTCATTATTTCTCTATATTTTTCATTGTTTAAATCGTTACATACAATTGCAACCTTGAAAAAACTAGATGAAGCATCTTTACCAAAATCATTGATTGAATCAGAAAAATCCAAATGATTATCTTGGCTATTTACAAATTCAACTAAAATGTCGTCTAAGTTTTTTTCACTATTAAAGAAATATTCGAGAATATTATTCTCCGAATATACGACTAGGTTATTTTGAAGTAATAATGACCAAGTATCCTTATCTGAAACTTTTTCGAGTAAAGTTATTGGTGTTTTTAGAACTTTAATATATTCAAGTTTATTTTCAAGAGTAATCTCATCATTATTTAACATAGATAACACAACCGATTCATCGTCTACAATACTTCCTTCACAATGATTAATTATTATTTCTATATAGTAATTAATATTTCCATTAATATATTGTGCCAATGGCGATTCTGGCAATGATAAAATCAATGTATAGTTTTTATGATTGAAATCTTCACTTTCTTCTATACCATAGAAGGTTTTGAGCATCAAAGTAATATGCCCGAAAGTGATTTGGTATAATCTGTTTTCATAAACTGCTATAAATAAGTCTTTATTTGCTATGTCATAATTAATTGATTTGAAACATATATTAATTAGCTTAAATCCTTTTATAAGTTTATCAATATTAGGATTTTCAATATCCAAGTAATTAGAATTATCAGAGATATAGTCGGTTAGGGATTTTTCATTGTTTACCATATTTATAATATCTTGAGAGTAATAAAGTGTATATATGGAATATAACTTAACTTGAGATTCAGTAAAAACACCATTGCTTAAAATTTCAGAAAAGAAATTTTGCCATTGATTATTGAGTTTAAATACTAATTGCTGGATTTCTCTTTCGGAAATAAAAAAGCCTTGAATAAATTTGAAATTCTTCGTATTCTTTAACTGCAGCAAAAACCTATGAAGTTGCATATCATATTCAGGAGTTGTCAGCAGAAAACAAAATAAATCAAAATTAAGAATTTCTTCCTCATCAAAACTCACATCACTCAATCTATCAATTACCATTCGAGGACTTTTTAGTTCATATGTATATTCTTTCGCCTTTTTATCGCTAACACTTCTTAAAAATGTTTTATCAATACGACTTAAGCTATTTTCATAGAAATAGGTCATGTAATCTGCATAACTCTCATCAATATAACCGTTGCGGATAAGATATTTAATTAAATCAAAATAAGGGGTTTCCTTTATCTCATTAAAATCTCTTTCCACCCCTATTTCATTTATATATGTAGTTTTAAAAATATTATCAATGTTGTTTCGTGAGATAATATTGCATAACTTTTTATTTTTAAGCATCTCTAGCTCTTCCTGAAGATTAAAAATATCCTGCTTGATTCTTTCGATATTTTCTACTTCCTTATTTTTAACAGCTTCCTTACGTTCATCCCATTCCTCGTTTAATATTTCTTTTTCTTTATGCCGATAATATCCAAGTTCTTCAATCTTTTTACTGTATACCATAGAAAGCTCTTCATCAGAACACAAAATTTCTTTTTGAGCTTTATCAATTTTTTCATTTAAGGTATCTATCTTTTTATTTATATTATTTTTTTCATCGCTAATAAACCCTTCTTTTTTTGCGAAAAGGGTATATATAAATCCTTTATTTAATTGCAAGTCACTAAAATCTCTTGGGAAGATATTTTTATAAATTATGAGAGCCAGAAGTTTATTATAATCTTGTTCCGTAGTATTGATTCTGTTATTATAGACCACAAACTCGTTATAAATATTTTTGAGTATACGCATATCATCAACATACAAAGAAACATCTTGCAAAAAATTCTGTTTAAATAATTCAAAAATCCCCCCTGCCTTAAAATGTGCAATGAACTGATCGTATGAGTTAGAACTATCAATAACAGGGACAACTGGCATTATATAATCAAAAAATTTCGTTCTATCCTTAGAAATGAATATATCATCACGCAAAAGATAAAAAAATCTTAGAGGATTTTTATTTTCCTTTTTTAATTGATTATTTACAAGAGTATTGACCTCCCTCAACCTTTGAAATATTTGGTTTACATTATATCTATCCATATCTTCAAAAACTATGACATCTGCATCCGAATTTTCAAAAAGATATAAGACTTCATTTAAATATTTATCAAAATAGGAGTCCTCATTTTCTTCAAAAATTTCTATTTCGTTACCTTGTAGACTGATTTTCTTTAAGATATTTTTATTTTTTTGGATTTTTATAATTTTACCCCAAATAACACCAAACAGTATAAAAAGGATAGTTCCGCTAAAAATTCGTGTTTCACTATAGGCTGTTAGTAACAGTATATTTTTAAGCCAGATAAACCAATTAATAGAAATGCTATTTACAAAAGCTTGCCAAGAATTAAACATTGTCAGATGCAATATCATAACAATAGTAATCATTATTAGAACTACATTTTGAATAATTTTTTTATTGTCGAGTTGTCTTTTAATCTTAAAATTCGTTTGAGGAATTTTATCAGAATTAATTTGATGAATCAGTTGATTAAGGATCTTACCCTCTAAAACAGATTCTTTTATTTCTGCTTCTTCATCTTCTTTTTCCATTGGTGACTTAAAATGTGCAAGGGAAATATGTAAAAACTTAATATTACTATGTTTCTTTTTATATGTTTCAAGAACACTACTCTTTCCAGCACTATATGCACCCGAAATAGCAATGTTTTTAACATCATCATTTTTAAAAATAAAGTCTAAGGCATGATCATAAATATTTAATTCTACATCATTTATTGGAGTAAGTTTTTGAAAATTATATTTATCCATAGGATTTAAACCCCTTTTGATTTTGTTATCTGATATTTTTGTTGTCCAGAAGTTGTTTTTTGAATAGCCTTAATGCTTGTAGTTCCCTTATTAATATGGTGTAGAAATAATGTTCCAAGTAATATTCTTTCACTTCGTGGTATTCTGTTCCACTCATAGCCTTTAAACAACTCTTTTACTAAAAATATTTCTTCTTCTTTTAAATTTGCCGTTTCCTTAATAGCTTCATTTAATAATTCATTAACATCATTCATATTGCTCACCCCTCTTATAATAACCTTGCCGACAACATTGTTAATATCATTATACATTTTCTTTTTCCCTTTTACAATGTAATTAAGTAGTAGCAACTAGAAGTATATATTAAGGAATCTTATATATAATTTTATATTTTACGCTGACATTAGCCACATAGTGCGGTAATATAGATATATAAATCAAATACTTGGCTTAATGCCTGCTTTTAAAAAACTTTAATAGCAAGCACAGTAAGTGTAGACACACTTACGAGAAAATTGATGAAGCGGACCCCTCTAGGCTCGCTTCTTTTTTATCCAATTTTCTACTTGTTCCTATCGGAATGATTTAGGGGTCACCCCTAATACCCTGTTGTAAATGAAAAAGAAAAGGAGAATTCGTATGGCAAATAGACTTAGAAAAAATGATATTCATGTAATGGTTACTGATGAGGAGAAAGACCTTTTTAACAAGAAACTTGAGATGAGCAAGTCAAAATCTATGGGACATTTTATAAGGAAAAGTGTTCTTGAAGCCCCTATATTTGTAATTGATATGAATGTTTTTAGAAGGCTACAAACTCTTATAGGAAAAAACTCTAATAATCTTAATCAAATTGCAAAGAGGGTAAATAGTACAGGAATAATCTATAGAGAAGATATTGAGGATCTAAAAAAAGAAAATGATGATATATCAAGAGAAATAATAAAAATTCAAAATATCCTAACAAGGAAATATATGAATAGGTCTGATTGATATGGCTATTACAAAGATCCACCCTATCAAATCCACCCTTAATCTTGCTATTGATTATATTACAAGTGATGATAAAACTGATAAACAAATATTAATAAGTTCAGATGGTTGCTCTCCTGCAACTGCCCATTTACAGTTCATGAATACTAGGGAAACCAATGATACTAGAGGGACAGTTTTAGCTCGGCATTTAATACAAAGTTTTGTTCCTGGAGAAGTAAGTCCTGATAAAGCACATGAGATAGGGATTGCCTTAGCCAAAGAAGTTTTAAATGGTGAATATGAATATGTACTAGCCACCCATGTAGATCGTAACCACATTCACAACCATATTATTTTTAATAATGTTAATTGGAAGACAGGAAAATGCTATCAATCTAACAAGCGAAGTTACCATAAAATAAGATACCAAAGCGACAAGTTATGCAAGGAAAACAACCTAATTGTTATAGATGAATATTACGAAAAATATAAGAAGAAATATAAGACCAGGGGTAAATCCTATAGGGAATATCAAGAAGATAAAAAGGGAGCTTCATGGAAAAGCAAACTCCAATTCGATATAGACAGAGCTATTAAAAAAGCTAAGGATTGGGAGGACTTTCTCCATCTTATGGAGCAATATGGCTATGAAATTAAACATGGAAAACATATTGCTTTCAAAAAAATAGATGGGCAACAGCGTTTTACAAGGGCAATGAGGATAGGGGAAGATTATACTGAGAAAAGATTAAAAAAACGTATCCTAGAAGAAGTTGATATGAAGAACAAGCGTCCTAAAGCTCCTTTTAAGCCTTTAGATAATGTCATTGATATAAGTGCCAATGATAAAGCTAAAAGCTCTCCTGGATATAAATATTGGGCAACAAAGCACAATCTGTCTACCATGGCAGATACTATAAACCAGGTTAGAAATGAAGGTTTTAAAACACGAGAACAGCTAGAAAAAGCTATCCATGAAAAAGCTACTGAAGTTCAAAATCTTCTTACAGAAAATAAAGAAATAGAAAAACTTATAGAAGTAAAAAAGAAGATTATGGAGAACCGCTATACTATAGAACAATATAAAGAAATCCATAAATATGCTAAGGCACACCCTGAAGATAAAGCTTTCATTAATGAATATAACCCTCAACTTATGCTTTATAAAAAGGCAGTTGCTGAAAGTTTCCAAGACTCTAATATTCTACCCACTACCAAGCAAATTTATGAAGACCTTGAAAAACTTCATACAAAAAAAGAGTCTCTCATTGAGAAACTCAGTCAATCTCGCCAGGAGCAGGATAGGCTATATAAGTATAAGAAAAACTATGATAATTATTTGGGGAAAGGGGTCGAGCGTTAATAGTTCTACCTCTTTTAACTAAATTAAAATAATTATATATAATTTCCTAAATTATTAATACATTTTCTTTAACCCATTCAGCAATATATTCAGCCATTAAAGGAGGAACAGCATTTCCAATCTGTGTGAAATTAGATGTTCTCGATCCTTCAAAAAAATAATTATCAGGAAAGGATTGAAGTCTAGCCGCTTCTCTTATCGAAAGAGATCTGTTTTCTTCCATATTAGGATGTATATAATAGTGTCCATCCTTTGCTATGTGGGCAACTATGGTCTGTGAATAATTCAAATCCCCTGCAACTACTTTAAATCTATCTAAAAAAGATTTAGTATTTTTATGAGTAATAAGTTCATCTGGTAAATCTGAATATTTTAATCTTTCATCTTTTTTATTCCATAACTCTACTGCGATTCTATAAATATTCAGATCTCTATCATTATTAGGCCTTGAAATATGGTGGGTCAATAAATCCTCTTTATCTCTTATTTTTGTATATAACAGTGCCTCTGTTGCCTTATTTCTATATTTAAAGTCTTTATACACCTCACCTGATTTAATTGATGGTAAATCATTTAAAAAATCTTCCACCATGTAGATATTCCCTTTGTTTTCAGGATATTTAAAATCATCTACATTCAAACCTTTTTTAAAACCCATGATTATTACTCTTTTTCTATTTTGAGGAACCCCAAAATCAAAGGAATTAAAATCAAAAGATTGTATATTATATCCTGCTTCATCAAATTTTTCTTGAATATCCTCAAATATTTTTCCATTTTTGGCAGTATAAATACCTGGAACATTCTCAAACACAAACACTTTTGGCTTATATTTTTTTAAAAATTCAACATATAATTTGTATAAATAATGCCGTTTATCATTATTATTATTTGACCCTGTTCTAGATCTACCTATTACTGAATAAGCCTGACAAGGTGGTCCGCCTATAATTACATCCAGGTTTTTTCCCCTATTAATTTCAAGTTGTTTATCAATTTTCTCAAATAAAAACGGTAAGTTTTCATAAGAAATTTCACAATTTATAACTGAATTTTTAATATAACTAGGAATTTTTTCTAAAAACTTTTCTCTTTGTTCTCTTCTTTCTTTTACAGATAAGAAATAAGTTTTCTGATATTCTCTATAAATATCTAATTTGTTCTCTTCCTTCAAATAATAATATACCATCCTAGTTTCGAGCGTTTCTGCGGCTGATTTATTAGACTCAATATGAGCTATACCTTTATATCCCAGTCTTGCAAAACCTTCTGATAAGCCTCCCGCCCCTGCAAATAAATCTAAATAATTCATTGTTCACCTCCTCTATCTTTTAATTCGTCTAAAATAATGTTTCTCTATTAAAGTATTAAATATTAATCTTATTTCTTTTGCCTTTTCCTTAGAATTCAAGATTACACCCAATTCTAAATTTCCCTCCATACCATTGTAAGATAAGTTAGATGAAGTAATTATTGACTTCTCATTGTCTATAGTTAATACTTTTGCATGTAGAGATTGAGTATGATTTTCTGCCCCAATATATTCATAGACGAAAGCCCTACTATTATCTAATTTAATAATCTTGTCCAATAAATCACTTTTGCTAGCATAATCATTTACATACATTTCTACATAGATTCCTTGTTTGATTTTTTTCTTCAATAAATTAATTAAACTACTGGCATACTCACTTAAAGAATAGATAGAAAGAATAATACTCTCTTGGGCACTTGAAATATACTCTTCAAAAACAATTTCGGTATCCCTACCTGGTAACCCAGATATACTTGGTCCCGACCATATTAATTGCATCTTTTCCGAATTTGAACGACTATAAGCCTTAGCCATTAAGTATAAAAAATTCAACTTTTCTTCTGAGGATGAGTTAGGAAATAGCTTATTTAGTTCTTGAAAAATTGTACTTCTAGAATCAAGAATATTAGTTGAAACTTCTCCTTTAAATAAAAGGCCCTCGATAAAATATCTATGGTTAAAAAGAAGCCCTTCGAAAACATCTAATCTTAAAGACTTATCCCACATACTTCCCTCACCAACTTTTCAAAATAACCCTTGAAGTTTTTTTCCTGAGTAGGTACTATTGTCCGCCTATCCAAAAGCCTATTTCCATTTTCACAAGCTGTTTCAGGAATCATTAAACATGCATGACAACCTGCACCATTTAAATTTTCATTACCTGGGTAGGTTTTCAAACATCCAGGATCTGCTGAACATATCAAGGCATTTTTAAGTGCATTGATCAAAACATCTTGAAAATTATTAATTTTCCCCATTTCTTCTAAGCCACCTAAGGTTCCTTCTGAATCACCACTTGCTGTGTAGATCAATAGCCCACACATGTTTTCACTATAGTATATTCTTTCCTGTAATTCTGTTGTAGAATACCCACTTCTTAAAGATAACTCTCTTATTAAGGCATGTGATAAACTATGGAGTAATACATATACCAAGTCACGATTTTGCCTATACTCCCATCCCTTGCTTTCCACATGTTTCCTATATTCATTATCATAAATTTCTGATATAGCTTTGGAATCAAAATTTGATAACCAATTTTCAATTTCTTCTCTATTTAATTCTAGAAATATACCCTCGCCACTAGTCCTAACTGCTGGTAGCCAACCCGTATCTTTACCCGCTAGATTGACAACACTTGCAAAGTTATCATTATCTGGGTCTGGGAAACTAGCTCTAGTAAAGCCTTTTAAAGCCATAATTTCTCTGACCTTTTCAATTCTAATTAATCTTGTAAAATATATTTTTAGATAATCAGGAAGGTCTTCTTCACTAGCTAGAAAACTTGAATAATTTTTTGATACTGCTTTATGGTTAAGAATAGAATTATATTCAGATTCTTTTATTTCACTATATTCAGAAGCACCCTCAGCAATTTTTTTGTATATCTCAATAAATTTCTCAAAGGTCATAAGATTTTCTTCTAACTTTCTATAGGCAACTTTTAAGCCTCGCATTTGAGCTTTTTCATAATCAAAAACTTCATCATCTAACTCAGCCTCAATTTTTTTATCTTCAATATAATTATCAATTTCTACCTTCATCTTTTCAACTATTTGAAATAATTTATCAGACCAAGGCGGTATTTCTAAGGCAGATCTTACGATTGAAAAATATACATTTGTGGCACCTCTTAAGCTAGGTATGAGGTCAGCTGAACATTTGTCATTTGGATTAGAAGGCCTATGTGCATGCCTACCCTTACAAGAGTAATCTGAAAATGTTGCCTTTAATAAGGCATCCCCCATTGTTTTTCTAGCTTTACAACTTTCATTATCACAAGATAAAATCAAGGAGCTTAATGATGATGTATAACTTGCTGACCTTAACCTTATCTTTCCTTCACATTGAGTCTTCCCTCCATGCAAATATTCTCTATAAGGAAACTCATCAATATGCCCATTTTCGCAAAACATAATAAATCTAGAAGGGTAGGCTCTAAAATCACAATCAGGACATCTAGGCCCCTTACTATCATAGATTTCAGGGTTTCCAGTTACTGACTCTGATAGTTGAAAAACTAAATTACATTTAATATTAGAGCAAACGTGCCAGTCAGGAAATATAATAACAGGAAAAGAGTTTTTCCCTTGCTTCGGCTCTAAGAAATATCTAACTCCTAAATAAGAAGCTAATTTATTAAAATAAATCCTTCTATATTCTTCCCCGTCATTATTCCAGTAGTTAATATCTAAACCCATAACAGAGTCTTCCTTGGCATCTATAATAGAACCAGGCCCAAAAGTTGTTATAATTTGATTTTGACTTAAATTACCTATCTCCATGCTAATCCCTCCAAAGGTACAAACCAGATTCTTTTTGAACATTCCTCATGCTATTTAGTGTTTCTTTCTCATAATAATATTTACCAAATGACCCGTAAGTCTTTAGTAGTCTCTGAACTCTCCCTGTCATATATCCAACATGATGATAGCTATAGTAATATAGGTTTTTCTCACTTCTAGAAAGTTTTTTCCACTCATCTAAGAAATATATTAGATCTTCTTTTACTTTTTCTAGGTTATTTGGAGCTACAATTTTTACCCTATCTAGAATTTTATTTATAACATTATCGATCTCTACCTGGTCTATGTTCTCAATATTTCTTGCCCCCATTTTTGTTGTTCTCAATTCTTCATATTCACTTCTTAAAATTGCTATGAAAGCAGCATGTAAGGTTCTTTCTCTTGCTCTCGCAGAGAAGGGAGTAGCTGATGTTCCTTCCACATACCTATAAAGGTGTGAATGGTAGGCCGTAAAATTTTCATAATGGGATAAATCTCTTGCCCTGTAGGGATTATAAATTGTTACTACTAAACCTGGACTTTGCCTTCCCACCCTAGAAGTAGCTTGGATGTATTCAGCACTTGTTTTAGGTTGACCAGTCACTACCATTAGACCAAGCCTATCTACATCCATGCCTACTTGTATCATATTAGTCGCAACAGCTATATCTAGAACTTCCTTATCGTTTCCCTGGTTAAGTTCTTTCTCTAGTCTTTCTAATACTTGAGGTATTTGCCAAGATGATTTTCGTGATGTTATCTCATCATAGCTTAGAAAACGTCTTGCTAAATGATCGTTATTTTTTTCTTTTAAAATAAGAGTTCTATCTGGTATATCGTCTTGTATAAGTCTAACCGCTCCACCTAATTCTCTTTTACTATTATAATATCCAATTAGGGTCCAGTAGGCATCAATATAATCCTTATACAGTGGGTCATCTTTATATCTAAAAGCGGTTTGTAACAATACTGCATAAACTCTCAAGATCGTTGTTTTCATAGATGCAAAAGGTGAACTTATCCCCAAATATAGCCTGAATGGATCCTTATCTAAGGATATCTCCTTTGAAAAAAAGGAGTCATCTGATTCATGTCCACTTGGTGGAAATTGATTATGCTTTCTACCATATAAAGCTCTCACTTGATCCTCTGCATTTTTTATTGTTGCTGTAGAAGCTATATATTTTGGACTAATTTTTTCTTCACCAGTATAGACAGTACAAAGCTCATCTATTGCCATCTCATAATTTCCATATATAGTTCCTAAAGGCCCTGTTATCAGATGTAATTCATCCTGTAATATTAATTCAGCTGGATAAAAGTTCCTACAAGGTTTTTGCTTTTGTTCAAATAGATGTCCCTTATGGACACAATTAGTCACCTCTTCTTCATCAGTGGATAAAAAACTCCCACAATCTAGACATTCAATATCCCTTTTCCCAAACAATAAATGTACTCTTTCTTCAAAAGTTATCCTTGCAAACTTGTCCACTGTACCAATTATAATCGTCGGGGTTTTGCTATATATTTCTTCATCTACTAAATATACAGGTATAGGCCTTTTATTAAAAAAACATTCCTCTCTAGAGCACTTGATAGTGAAGCTTTTATTTACAGTATCTAGTTCATAAGATTTTTTTTCATCTAAAATTTCACCGCAGCAAGGACACTTTAGTATTTGAGATCTAAGATTTCTCTCCTTATATTTTGCTTGACCCGCTGTATTATACTGACCTACTTCTAAATCTTTAAATTTATTCACAGTAACCCCACTACCAACCCAGAATCCAATTGAAAATTCCTTTTCTCCATATAGGCCATCTTCCCTTATCCTAATCATTTCACAAGCAGATACAAGTTTTAGGATTCTGTCCCTTTGCTGTGTGGTTAAAAGCCTTAAGGTATAACGGATGATTACTGTTACTCCACCATCTTTATCATAATCCTGACATTCATCAGCTGTTAACCTTCTATAAGCCATTAAAAAAGCTATAATACCAAGATAAGCCTCTGTCTTACCCCCGCCTGTCGGGAAAAATAAAAGATCTAACAAATTCCTTTCATCTGATTCTGGCTCTACAATGCTTTTTATGTTCAATAAAATAAAGGCAATTTGAAAAGGTCGCCAGTATGAATGATTATTCAAATAGTTTTCTAAATTATCTTCGGCATTCTCTCTTTTAGAAAATAAATTCATCCCTCTAGATAGATGCATAGCTTCATTCATAAAGGTAAAGGCTTGATAGGCTTTGTCATTTCCCCTAATAATATTTAATCCATTTATCATCCTATCTAAATTCTCATTGCATATTTTTATCTTATCTTTCCCAATAGATAGGTACTCTTCATCCTTCATATACTCGTGAGATTCTAATCGACTTATCCATAAAGCATAATCCCCTAAAATTTCCTCTAATTCTTGGAAAGTACTTTCTCTTTTTTCTGACTTAGAAAAATCTAACATGGAGAAATAGCCTTTATACTTATCTAAATTTAAATCTACGCCATTTATCTCTTTTTCTGGTATAAAATCACTTTTAATTATTCTAGCAGTATTACCATCTATATTAGTCCATGTAGCAGCACAACCATAGCCCCTTGCAAAAATTGGTTTCCTATTAAAAAAGTAATCTTCTTCCTCTTTCATCCCATAAGCTAAATTTTCTGATACAAAGCCTAACTTGTTATTCATCACCTCAAGTTCTACTTGAAAAATATTTTTTGCTACATAGTCCTTTATTTTATGTCTCTTATTTTCAAGGTAGATAGAGACCATCCTATAGCCTGTGTCTAATCTATGAACAATCCAAGACAAATATATATCCTTTTCAATATGTATGCCTGAAATATTGCTTGACTCCACATTTATTTTTTCTTGAAAAGTCTTTGGAAATCTTAAAAAAGAATATTTGCCTTCCTCTTCACGTCCTAAATAATCTGCCCATTTCATATTTACAATCACTTCATTATTTCCTTTGAAAAGAAAAAATTTTAGACCTAAAGAACCTTGCTTATTTTTACTTATATAAAGACTATCATCAATTTCTAAATCCTCAATTAAATCATCTTCGGAATCATTTTCAGAAAATCCATCCTTATCTAGAACAAATGAATAATCTTCTCCTTCTGGAGATAAACGTCCCATAATATAGCTAGATGTAGGACTTTCCCTAAGCTCTTCATTTTCCTCATAAGGTCCTATAAGGTCAGTTCTCAAACTATCTATAAATTTTTGCCTAAGATCTTTATATACAAGCCTCACTAGTATCCCTCCCTATTTAAAATTTTCTTTTAAACTTATAGCTAATTCCCCTCCAAACCTATCAAAAGAAAACATATTACTTTCCTCCAAAACTCCTACATCAATACTATAATCAAAAGGGAACATTAAACTATCATCAATCAACTCATCAAAGGATAAATAAAGCTTATCTTTTAGATGGATTAAAGTAGCTACAATCAATATTATTGCTCTTTCATCATCAATCCTATGCTTCTTCACCTTATAAACTCCTTGCTTAACTGTCTCAAGAACATTAGTATCTCTCATAGTCCTAATGTTTTTAGGTATAGCATGGATTAAGGTTGGTCTTTCACCCCACATATCCGCCATTTTTTCTCTTATAACTTTACTAGTTATTTCTATTTGCATATATTCTAATTTGCCAATAACAGATACAATATCTTCAAAGACCTTGTAGGTTATGAGTATCATACACCAATGAGCAACAAGTCTTAAGTTGCTGTTGCTGGATTTAGCTACTTCTCTAGCATAATCTTTAATTTTTCTATTTTCTTTATCATCCTCAAGCCAAATATTAGATAAAATATTTGCGGTTTTTCTAATATTAGTATTGTCATCTATATAAAGTCCAATATACTCTCTTAAATTTTCCCTCACCTTTTCAAAGTCATCTTCATTTTCCATAAATTCTATTGTTTTATTCAAATAACCTAATGATATATTTCGTGACATTCCAACTTGTTTACTCATAGTTATCTTCTCCCTCTATCTTTATAAAAGGTACAATAACTTCCTCTATTGATATCCCACCATGAGACATTATTCTTGCATTTTCAAGTGTCAAAGCTTCATCATCTCTAGATAATAAGTAAGAATAGTCTTTGGGTAGATAGTAGCCGGGATATTCAAGGAGATTATAGTCCTCAATTAGTTCCTTAGTTTCAGCATAATCTTTAATAATCATCATTTTCTGGGATTTTGTTTCTACTTCAATGCCCATACCTCTTGGCCTACCAATCCCAAAAGACTCTTTATTACCATGGTCAGAGCCAATATAAACTTCAAAACCAGATTCTAATAATTTTCCTATCAATTTATTCAACTTCCCTGTTTGAGCCATTCTTGTAATATCTGAAATATGCCCCTCCATACCATACATTTGTCTATGTACCATGTCGTCAATCTCATTAATAACCGTGGTTATGAAGAAATCTTTAAAGGAAGGATCTAGGTCATATCCCCTGTAATAATTAATAAGGGATTCCTCCATATATTCTTCCGCTTTGCTATAATATTGCTTCTTTTCGTTTACTAAGCTAAAGGGCTTTTCAAGTTCTTGAGGTAGAAGCCCTGCCAATAAGCTTTGCCTTGATATGGAAGTTACTGTTGGTATCATGGCAAAAACAAAATTTGTCTTAGCCTTATAATCCAAATATCTTTCTAAAACCATCCAGTCGCTAATGGACATACCATCTAAAACTATAAAAGCAGTTTTCTTTTTTCTTCTTAAGAGAAAATCCATGGCCTTAGAAACAAGTATTGGGCCCTTATATGTAGATTTCCCACTTAGACTTCCAAAATCTTTGAAAATATAAGCTTGAAACTCTTTTGAAAAATCAACAAAATCTTTTTTATCTAAATCAAGTTTCCCTATAATTAAATTCCTTTTTGCATTTATATATGCTATTTGAAACCATTTTCTATAATCATCAGCTTCTTTAAGTAGCTTATTTAAGTCTTTTTCTAACTTTTTTAAATAGGCCACCAAGTGTTGTTTTTCATAAATAACTTCCTCTAGAAACTTATGAGTCATTTCTTCAGAACTATAATCTTCATAAGTATTTTCATAAACAATAGAAATATAATCCCAGTCTAAAGCTCTTGTTTGGTTTAAAATTAACCTATTTAATCTAGGAAAGATTTCTCCATAATTCAAATTACAGATTGAAAACCACTTTATAATATCATAAGCTACATAAGTATCCTCATTAAGAACCAAAAGAACTCTTTTTAAATCTCCTGCCTTTATTTGACTTTCAAAAACATATCTGAATTCTTCTACATCCTTGTAAAAAATTATACTATAACCCTCTGCCTCTATGGCATCTATTATCCTTTCTTCCCCAAGTATCTTATCAGGATCTTTAACTAAAATATAATCTTTATAGGTCAAGCCTAGGATGCTTTTTATTTTTTCTACTAGCATAATTACTTCACCAACTCCGCAATAAAAACTGGAAACAAAATAGGTACAAGACCTTTTTTATCTTCATAGTCTTTTTTTATTTCTATTGATTCTTTATCTAAAGCTTTTAACTTTGAATTTCTAATATTGTCTATGCCTATTTTCATAGCAGCTTCTTTTTTAATTTCTATAGAGTGTTTGTATTTTCTATAGTTATCCTTATTTTTCAATTCATACTTGTTTTTAAGAACCAGGAAATTATCATAGGTTATTTCTTCAGCCACTTTACCAATTCTCTCATATAAAGAAGTCTCTAACCTTGACACACCAATTAGCTCAATGTTATCCTCTTCCTTATAAAGCTCTTCCCATATTCTTCTACCAGACATTGGTCTATATAGCATCTTCTTAGTCAAGAAAAGGGGAATATACTCCCTATACTGTCTTTCTTCTCCTAGCGATATCTGCCAAATCGAAAAATAACCATCCTCATTAGGAAAATTCCTGATGGAAAACTTAGGGATTGAGTCTAAAATGTGCCATTCTAAATCTTTATTAATATGTTTTTCAATTAAAGGATTATTTAAAGACAAATTTTTCCTAGGCAAAGTTAAACCTTTACTAGCCTGATAATAATCTAGTATTCTATTAAGATTCTTATCTAAATCAAAATTACTTTCACTATAGGACTCATCAGACAGATCTTTATTATCTCTAATAATTTCCTTGTATTGATTCCTTATTTTAACTTGTTTTCTAAATTCCTCTTCAAATTTGTTTACATTATGTTCAATAAACTTTTCATCACGAATAGATTTCATATATATATCAGTAAAATCCATTTCAGCCATCTCATTATCCAAGAGATCAGATAGTTTATTTATGCCTGTTTCATCTAGGATAGTTGCTAATTTACTTTCTAAAATAGATCTTACCCTATTTTCAACAGTGTCTATATTTATAAAATTATATACCAATACATCTTTTTCTTGGCCAATTCGATCTACTCTACCTATTCTTTGTTCTATTTTCATTGGATTCCAAGGAAGATCATAATTTATGACAATATTAGCAAATTGAAGGTTTAATCCTTCTCCCCCTGTATCTGTAGAAATTAAGATTTTACTTTCTTCCTTAAAATCCAACAATATCCTGTCTCTTTCTTCCATGTCCATAGAGCCATTTAGAATAGATATGGAATAACCCTTATTATTCAAAAACATCCTTAAATACTTTTGGGTCTCTACAAATTCAGTAAAAATAATAGCTTTCATTTCATTATCTTTAGAATAAAGTTCATCTAGATATTCTAGAAGCCTCTCTACCTTAGCATCTAAGGCTTGATATTCTGCTTGTTTTGCTAGAGAAAGGATTTCTTTTAAATCCTTAATTTCATTTTTTATATCTATTGATGCTAATTCCAAAGCTTGTCCCATACCTTCTTCTAAATCTATATCTGCCAGATCATCAAAAGACAAATTATGAATTCTTACCTGCTGACTTTCTAAAATCTCTATTCTTCTACCAATGGAATCCTTAATAGCTGCTGTAGAGCTGGTAACCAACCTCTGCATCAAGACCATAAGAAAGCCAATATAAGATTTTTTCTCTTTTATTGCTCTATTGTATCCGTTTTTTACATATTCAGTTACCTTATCATAAAGCAAGCTTTGGTTACTGTGTTTTTCTTCCCATTTAACTTCTACTAATTGTGTTTTCCTATCCTTAAATAATCTCTTTCCCTTGTTATCTATAGCTTCTCTTTTCTCAGTTCTTATTATATATTGACTAACATTTTCCTTTACTAAAGACTGATAATTAGGAAAAGCATCTTGGTCTAAAAGTCCTAATAGCCTAAGAAATTGCTCAGTTTTTCCTGAATGAGGAGTTGCAGTTAGAAGCAATAAATAAGGACTAGCCTTACTAAGCATTTTTCCCAATTTATATCTAGCTACTTGGTCTGAACTTCCAGCCAATCTATGAGCCTCATCAATTACAATTAAATCCCAGTCTGCTTCTATAATTGAATAAATTCTTTCTTCATTATACTTATGAATTTCATCTTGAGTCCATCCTGCTCGTCTTTCTATAGGTTTAATGGAATCTATGGGACTTATCACCTGGTCAAATTGATTATAAACTTGGTCTTTATTTATAATCCTTTTTATAACCTCATACTCAGAGGGTAATATTATGTTGAAATATTCATCAAACTTTTCTTTTAGTTCCAAATTCCATTGGGAAACTAGGCCTTTAGGGCAAACTATTAATATTCTCTTAATTAATCCCCTGGCCTTCAACTCTCTAATTATTAGGCCTGCTTCTATCGTTTTACCTAAACCTACTTCATCAGCTAAAACATAGCGAATTCTAGATTCTGATAAGGCTCTTTTGAGGACATAAAGCTGATGGGGAAGGGGAATTACCCCTTCCTTTAAAGATGTTAGCATCCCCTGGGAAATCTCCTGTAAAAGCTTAAGTAATACTATCTTGTATTTAATATAGTTAGCATCTATTTCTTGATCCCATTCCTCTAAGACCCTGTCAGCTGATAAGAATTCAATCTTCTTTTCCTCTGGATTGTAAACTTTCAGGGATGAATATCCCCATGTTTCAAAAACTTCTAAAACCTGTACTCTTTGTCCGTTTTCAATTTTCTTAATCCATTGACCCAATTCATACATTTTATCCCTCATCCACTAATCTATCCTACTGGAGGATATATCATAGTACATCAATAGTTTATCGTCTTCTTGTAAAACATTTTCTGGAATTCTATCTCCCATCTTCACAATAAGCTCATAATTCTTTTCTTTCCAGAGTTTGGCAAACCCTACTCTAACTGCCTCCGTTCTAAAGTTTCTTAACTTGCCTTTAGAATTGAGATACTCTTCAAATTCCTTAAGTAGTTTCTTCTCCCTGAGTTTTTGAATATCACCTGACTTAGTTATATCTGGTATATACCATTTTTCTTCATCATCCTGCAGAAAGTTTTCCTGTAGAAGGTCTATTAATTCAGGCATCTTTTCATGCCTAGCTGGCTTAGCTTCTTTCATAAATTTAGGTTGAAGCTCACTGTAGGTCTGTGGTGTTTCTAGCTGGTAATATAGCCAAGCACGAGCTGATTTTTCATCATCAACAAACATATCAAATTGAATCTCTGGAAGGTCTGACTTAATCCTAGCATCATCATATTCGTTTACCTGGTCTGAAAGGAAATACATATTATCCCTTTTTATAAATCTTTCATCCAATCCATTGAAAAACTCTTGTATATCTAGCGGAACAGAGACACCATTAACAACATGGTAGGCAATCATTCTATCAAATAGTGAATGAGCATCTCTTTCAGCCACTCTTTCTAAATAGGAGCCTCTTTCAATTACAACAGGAAGTTTTTCTAAATGTTCCCTAACAAAATCCCAGACACTTTCTTCAGAGCCTGCTTTTTTTATAAAGTTCTCAACAAATCCTTCCCTAGGTTTATAGGCGGATATTACTAGATCTTGTTTTACAGTTGAAGAATAAGATAATTGTTTTGTTGTACCTTTCTTTTTATCCAAAATTCTTACATCAGCTACAATAAATCCTGCTTTTATTAATGATTCTTGTATAGCATTCCAAACTGAGTTTTGAGAATTGGAAAATTCTACTGTCATCCACCTATTAGGTTTTAAAACTCTATAATATTCTTTAAAGCACTCAGTCATTAGGGACTGATATTCAGACAAGCCTTTACCTTGCACATTATTAACTATAGCCTCTGACTTGTTATTTGTGAGTATTTTTAACCATGATTCTATAATGAAATTTAATTCAGAGTAATTTAAATTAGCACCAAAAGGTGGATCTGTAAATATATAATCAATAGAATTACATTTAATATTAGATATATTATTCATTGATTGTGTCGTTATACATGATGTCGTATGTGATGACCCTGCCTTACAAATTGCCTGTAACTTATCTTTCAATAGATTCAATATATTAATTTCAGCTTGAAAATACGGTATATATAACGTTCCAGATAGAGGCCCTACATGCCTATTATGATTTGGCATGTATCTATTCATTTTTGTAGTCCTAGTATATATTGAAGTAAACCAATAAAACAGATGTTCCCTTGTCCTATTGTTTTTTACTTGTTTTATTTTATCAAAACATGCAGAAAGCACTATTAAATTACGAAGTGTATAAAAATGATAAACTTTATAAAAATTATGCGATCTTTTGGGCTGCTCTGTATTAAAACCTTCTGGTATTAAGTTAATTGGGTACCATTGTAAATATTTAAGTGCTTCATTCTCTATCACATTTAATAAGTCGAGATCGTTCTCACATGGAGTTTTCTTATATTGTTTTTTATCAACTGTATATTTAACCATAACTGGTTTCTGCTTTGCTTTATTAATTAGCTCTCCAGATTCTAAATCTGCAGTATAAATCATTGCTCTCTCTAATTCTTTGACTGAAATTTCTAAGTTACATATACTACAATTTCCACTTTTTAATTCTTTATTATTTATTCCACCTACAAGAACATCCCATATTAAAACCTCATTATTACAATTAGGGCAAACAAATACATCTGACCAAACTGTATAATTTATCCTACCTTTAACTGGCCCAGCCATATCATAAACTTGCTTTCCATTTTCATCTACATGATTGGTATCGTACATCCAACCTAATTCCTGTTCACATTCATCTAGGATCCTATTAGCCTCTTTTTCAAATTCTTCCATATTTACAGGTGTGTTATAGTTATGGGCAATAAATGTAGCTGCTGGGGATAAATCATTAAGTATAGCCTTCCTTGCTCCCCATTTAATATTTGATATTTCTTTTTCTAATTGAAGTTTAAATTCCAAATCAGATTCCGGATTACCGCACATTTGCGCTGCCACTCCAGTCATACCTGTACCACAGAAACCATCAAAAACAATATCTCCAGGGTCTGTATAATGAAGTATATAACGCATAATAGCTTTATGCGGAACTTTGGTATGATATGCATGGGCCATGTAAATAGGGTGGTTCTTCCCTTCAGAAACATCCGCTGCAAAAGGTTCCCTATGGTAGTCATCAGTTTCTTCATCGTAAGGAGTACCAAACTCATCTATAAAATCATTTATAAAAGGATTAGGGCAGGCAGTATAATATGGTGGGGCAGAAAGTCCTATTATATCCTCATCTTGTCCTAGAGGAAATCCTTCTATATCTCTCAACTTATCTAGCTTTTCTTTATCTAGCACTTTGCCTTCCTCAAATTTATTAGCCATTTTGCTCCTCCTCTTTTATTATGATGTTATAGTTACTTTCTTCGTCCTTTAATATAATTCTCAAGTTTTTAGTGTCCATATTTTTAATTTGCTGGTCTATAAAATCTGAAATCCTTTCTTTCAAATTTTCGACCGTGGTTGGCCCAATTTTTAATAGCTCTTTTGATAAATCATCTAGTTTTATTGTCACCTTGTTTAATTCAGAAAATAGAAGATTAAAGCTCTTTGTAAAATTAGGTTCTATCACTTGAGGTAACTTTTTTTCTCCCATAAAGGCTTCAACTATTTCTTTTTCATTCTTGTTAAGTAAATCCATGTTTTCTAAAACAACTGGGTCTTCTATATATTGGATTAGTAGGTCTTCCCACTGAGAAAGCAGATTAACTATTTCCTCTTCTAGTGAGTCAATCTTATTATTATAATCAATATCCCCAGTTAAGTCTTTTAATTTACAATGTCTACAAACAGGAGTATCCTCTAGCTCTTTTACTTCCAAGTCATAGCAGATTTTTAAGTCTGACATGGTTTTTTCAAGGACATTTAATTGTCCTACAGAAAATACCCCTTCAATATTTTTCAATCTGTTCAAGCTAGTAATTTCATCTGAGTTTTTTAATTCATTCAATTTAACAGCCGATTTATGATTAAGTCTAAGTTTTTGGTGTTTTTTAATATAAAAATCAATATAATCTTTTTTTATTTCCTTTAAGTCTGATGTAATATGGAAGCTGACATCATCTAATTCTTTTCCTTCTTTTAAACTGTCTCTTTGATCCCTAAACTTTTCTTTTGCTTGGTTAATTCTTTCCATAAGTTGACTTGGCAAGTCCATAGTTTCTATATTAGAAATATAGTTGATTAGGTTTCCAGTAGAATTTCTTAGTTCTATATAATTCTTTATCAAGTCAATGGTTTCTATACCCTTCCCAATCTCTTCAATCCTTTCAAGAGTCAGGTTTAGGTTATTGAATTTGGCAGGAGTATTATACTTGCTGGCAAACCCTCCAAATTCATCTACGACTATAGATATATCTTTCTCATATTTCTCTAAGAAATGGTCTTGAATAAGAGGCTCTCCCCAAAGATTAAAATCATTATTTATTACTTGCTTAATATTTATAGCCTTACCAGCCCAATCTGAGCATATTTCTAATATTTTATCTAGGCCCTTTTCCAATTCCTTAGGATTTGCAGCTAGTCCAGTGGGAAGTTTTAATATTTCTAAAATCCTGCTTATTTCTACCATTGCAGCCTCTTTCGGCTTTGATATATATTTAAACTCTTGCATATCCATATTGCCTAACCTAGCTGTTATCTCCATATTAGAAGCAGATAGTATCCTATTATCCTTTAATGTAATAGTAATATGACCTGTATAAACTAAGGCTAAGAGAACTGGTGCAAAATATCCTAAATCTATATTGAATTTTTTTACTATGCTGTTACCATACACTTCTTCTATAAAATCTGAACGGTTGAGGACGCCCTGCCTTGGTAAGTCTTTAACTAGTTTTACTATTTCCATAGCATATTTAGAATTGGTAACATCAATGTTCCCGTCTCTTATTAGTCCAAATGAATCTAAATATTCTAAAACATCTTGGCTTAGCTTACCTGCAAAGCTCTTAATTACCCTCTCTAAAACTCCAGCCCTATTTTCTATGGTAATCTTATTTTTGAATTTGGGAAATTCTAGGTATTTTCCTTGAAAGCTATTTTCTAAGGCCATGGAAGATGCTAGGTCAATAGAGCTTTTTAAATCTGTTTGTAGCCTAGACTTGCCTCCTGTTGCCTCTATTAAAGTTTTTTCACTGCCCTGATATACAAGTGAGAAGCAGGTGTTTTTGTTTTCATTAAGCCATTTCAACAAATTCTTTCTATAAGTTTCGACCTTTTTCCCATATATATTTTTTGTGTTCTGCTCTGCAGCATCTTGCCTCATGGCACTAGCTGCTGCAAATAAACTTAAATTTTCATGGAATTCATCATTATTTGTAAATTTAAATAGAACCTCATCTGGTTCTGGATTCTCTATCTTAGATTTATCAAGATATGGAGGCAGAATATAGATATAAAAATCTCTTGGTGGCTGTGCTGTAGATCTTTCTGTAGGTAGCCCCATAAAGAGATAGCCTTCCCTATACACATTTCTTGATTCCCAATTTAGGGTATACTCATATATGTCAAAGTTAGTCACATACTGCTCAGAATCCCAGTCCAAAGCACTATAAATTAGCCTATTAAAATATCTATTAAAATCCTCTGGAATCATCATATCCACTTTTTGTTGAATCTTGGCATCATAGTCTATGTCTTTTTTTAAGTCTAGGAAATACTGTCCGTTATCTTTGTTATGCTCAATAAATTGCCCACTAACTAGGGTTATAACCTCATTGATTGAAGTTTGTACCGTTGCTAAAAGAAAGTCAGCATCTAATTCAGGCATATTTTCCATAAAGAGGCATAGGTCATCTCTTAAATCCTCAGCTGTTAACCCTATCCTAACATCTATACCACTAGTAGTTAACCTATGAACGCTAAGAGCATACATTATTTGCAGGGCCATCTCCTTATAAATTTGCTTTCCTCTAGGAAAGGTTTTTTTGATTTTTTCTTCTAGAACCCCACTTTTCTCCATTACTTCTTTTACTTCAAATTCAGATTTTCTAGCATAATTGTCTTTAATAAAAGTCCAGTATGAATCAAAGGATATTATTCCAGGAGCTTCCTCTGGAATATCTTGATCTAACAAAGCTTCAACTGTTAAAGAAATAGTTCTTAATACTTCCCTGTTTTCAGCTATATAAACCCTATTGAATATATCTATGTAGGCAGGATGAATAGGGTAAAGATCCACATAATCATCAATTCTTTCTGACATTCCTGAATAAAGTTTATGATAGGGTGCAAGATGGTCTCTTACCATGGCTTTTTGTTCACTGCTTTTACCTAAAATTCTTTCCGATACCACATAAGCAGTATCTTCCTTCCTAATTATAACCTGTTCAAATCTATCCTTAACCCTATTAAGGGAGTTAGCAACAAAGGAAAAAGTAGGATTTTCAAATAGTTGCTCTTGTATTCCACAGATTAGTCTAAACCTAGAGTCTTTTATAAACTCTCCCACTTCTCTTAGAAAGTTTAAATCTAGTATTAATTCTTGTTCCTTACGGGTTCTAAGGTAGTCCAAAAGCTCATCTACCACTAGTAAATATCCCTTATCTGGATATTTATCTTCAAATTTATACATCATTTCAATTAATGCTTCTTTATTGTTAGTAATTTCATCAGCTTTGGGAAATTTGAATGTAACTCCTCTCTTTCCCAAATCCTTTTCCAACTCAGCAATAATAATATTTCTAAGAGAATTGCTAACAGAGCCAATTTCAATTCTTAAAACTTCAAATTTACCGGCTACTTTTTGGGAGTGGCCTGCAAATTTTTTGTTTCCTAAATAATTAAGATTCTCATCATTATTTGCAATAGCTGATATAAGGGACATCAAATGACTCTTACCTGTTCCGTAATTACCTACTATAAGTACCCCTTTATTATCTATCACTTCATCAAACTGCAATTCTTCCAAGATACCACTATTAAATTTTTCTGCCATTTCATCAGACATAACATAAGATTCTACTAAATTTTTAGCCTTAGTTTCGTCATTAGCATCTTTTAATTGAATTACTGTTTGAATGGGATTAAAATTAATAATATCAGAATATTTCATTCTAAAACTCCTCTCTATTTGACAACTACAATTTTATGATCATCAATATTATATCTTTGGTAGTCAGGATAATTTACTTCAGAATATTCTAACTCCCTGTTTTTTAATTTCCCAGGCCACTCTATAAAGATTAACCTATTTCTAGATAAATTTATAAAGTAGTTTAATATATTGAGTTTATACTCTGGGTTAAATAATATATCTAAATTTTTTACCAAAATATGTTCTGTTTGGGCTCTAGCTAATATATTAGTAAGTTCATCTAAAACTTTACTATTTCTAACTTCCATAGGGTATTCTTTAAGCCCTAGACTTAAATCTAAGCCTAGATTAATTATACTTAAATCCTTTATTTCCTTGTATTTTAAAAATTCATCATACTTCATACATATTACGACTAGTGTTTTATTTCTTTTTACCAAATTTAAATCAAAATTGTATTTTGTGTATAGCTCACCCATATTAGTAATCGTCCTCTATACTCAATATTTTATTTATTACTTCTAATCTTCTCTTCCCACATTGTTGCTTTATAACAGTTGTAAAAGTTTTATCCTTTACTATTTTAGAGGAGTTGTTTTTATAAAGATATTTTATGGCTTTAATAAGGTCGTTTTCATCAATTTCATCAGACCAATAAGAATCTACTACTTTATTAAGAACTTCTCCTAACTCTCTTTGAGTCTTATAAAACATTTTTATTTCCATATTGCACCTCGCAATTCTTATTAAAATATTATCTAATTCTTATTTTACTATTACATATACATTTTTGCAACAAAAAAATAGGGCAGACCGAAGCCTGCCCATATCCAGTAGTTGCTTATACCACTGTCCCTATATCTCCCTATCCTTTTTCTTATCCCTTACCTCGTTTTGTAGCTTATCTCCACTATTCTTTGCAACCTTATCTTTAAGTTTGTTAAGCTTTTCAATAGTAGATTCTTTTTTATTATCTTTTATAGCATTTGTTTTTTCAGAGTTTTTTTCTTTGCTCTCTTCAGATATATTTAACTTACTTGCTTCAGCCCAACTTATAAAATCAATATCGTGGAAAGATTTATCTAGTGGATAATCTTCTGCAAAATCATAATCTATATCATACATAGCATTAGATAAATCTGTATAAGCATCTACAAAGCCATCTATTTTATTAAAAATTTCTTTCTCCTTACTTGACATTTCAATTGGCTCAATATCCTTTTCTCTACCACTTGTAATATCATACTCTAGGTCATATATAAGTTCATCAAAGTAGTCATTGATTAGATTTACTCCATCGTTATTCATAAATCTGTCATAAAGTTCATCTAGTAGTTCTGGATCCTCTATACCATTCTCTATAGTAATCATAGCTTTAACAAAACCTTCATAGTCTTCATCTACTATTTTATTTATTTTATCAATTACTGTACCATCTTTTTTCTGAGGATATTCATAAGAGTAGTTACCTTGATTCCAAAAGAATTTATCATTATCACATTGTAAGCCAGAAACTTCAACAAATTGTCTTCCATCAAATAAGACAGCATTATCCTTATCTACATCTAAAACAATGGTTTCATCCGATAGTGCAGTTTTAATTTTATCTCCTACTTCTACAATAGTCTTTTCACCATCATAGATGGACTTGTCCTCCTTCACAGTTGACATTCTTTCCATCTTATCCTGATAGCTTATATTATTGCTTAGAAAGCCACTAACTTCTTGTGAAAAAGATAAGGTCTTCTCCTTACCCACTATAAAATGGTCTAGAAACTCCAAGTCAAAAATTTCAGTCATGTTTTCTAATCTCTTAGTCATGGCTATATCTTCACTGCTAGGAGTAGGATTTCCACTAGGGTGATTATGAAACACTGCAAATCCTTTTACATCTTGATAGTTGAACAATGTTCTAGCCATAATCTTTAAGTCTACAATTGAAGCATCTGTAGACCCCTTAAAAAGCTCTTCAGCTCCAATTATCTTTTCATTACTATCATAGATTAGCATACCAAAGACTTCTTGTTGATGGTGTTGAAACCCTATTTTTAATAACTCCTTTATTGCATCTGTATCTTCTACTACATTTAAATCTATTAACTCATTACTAGCTAGATAACTTGTAAAATCCTCATATTTGTTTTTCAAACTATAATCCTTTTCACCATAAACCACTTCTGAATCATTAGCCAATCCATAAGACATAGATGGATAGTAGGTTTTCCCTGCCTTTTTAGATAAAAAACTATTATTTTCCTTTCCATAATTTATGGTATCCACAACTTTCATACCTATTTTTTCAAAATAATCTTTAGTTTCTTCCATTCTATCATATGGAGTCTCACTAGAAAAAGCCATGAATACCCTATTAGCCCCTGCCATTAAACCTTCCTTTAAAGTTTCCTTCACACTGTTTTTCCAACTTAGCCTAGTTCTCTTTAGATGAACAGGATGATTCTTTGTATTTACAAAAATAATAGTCCCGGTATCTTTAGTAGGTAAGTTTGTTGATTTTATATAATCTACTAAGACATCAGGACTATCTATTGCTTTTTTATTGTTTTTAATATTGGACTTGGCATAATCTAAGAATTCTAAAAGAGGTTTTATCTCATCATCCTGTCTTTTTATTTTTTCATAAAGTTCTTCCTTGCTATTACAATTAAATTCCCTATATAAATTTTTTTTCATTCCTATCCACCTCCCTATCAAGGCCTGTAGAATAGCTTTCAAATAATTCCTTTATCTCCCTAACCTTTTCATCCTCTGGATTTTCCCTAATATAGTTCATTATTTCACCATAGCTATTAAGACCAAAGTATTCCAGTAGCTTGTTTTTTTCATTAAACATAATATTCCTCCTTACGGTTTTCATTTATAATTCTCTTTAACAATGTATTTATAGTTTTTAAAAAGAAAAAACTTCGAGTTTCCTCAGAGCTTGTGTCAGTGTATCAGGGGGCTACACCCCCTAATAACCCCTGTGGACTTTATTTTTAATAAATTCATAGAATTTACCAAAAATAAAGTTTTATATTATCTTGCACCCTTATCCTTTTCCTTGTCTATGTCCTCCTGTGATAGACTAAATTCCTCCCTAACCTTTGCCTTATACTTTTTAAGTTTTCCAAGTGTAGACTCCTTATCATCTTTTTTTAGACCATCTACATCATAGGTAGATTCAAAGTAGTTGCTGCTCCTAAAGTCATTGTCATACCTATCTGGTATACCATCATTATCTAGGTCTTTTTCAAGTGGGTCATAATAATTTCCATCATCATCTATTTCAAGTCCTAATTTTTCCCTTAAATCATTTTCATCAACCCTTACATAGTCATTAAACTCCCCATACTTAAGGTCTAAAAGAAAGGCTTCAAGAGCTTGTTCCTTATTAACTGTCCCGCCATCTTCATCTTCAAGATAACTTCTATGAGATATTTCTTTATTATCTACATATTGTGTCCAGGAATAATCTTTAAGGCTTATTTCATACTGTATTTCATGGTTACCATCCTCTGTAGTTGTATAGGCAAGCCCAATATGTCCTTCATCTGGAAAAAGTGTATTAAAATCTTCATAAGCATGATCTTCGCCAAATTCTTTATTTAAATAATCAACTATGGCTCTTTTAACATCTTCAATGAGTGGACTTAAGTTTTCCAATTCCTCTACTTCACCCATATCTAGGAGTTTATTGATTTCAGCCAGTCTTGCTACTTTGTTTTTTAGTTCCTCCGCTTTATCAAAAGGCTTCTTTACTTCTTCTTTGGCAATTTCAAATTGTTCTTTAGTAGCTACAAGCCTTTCTTCAAACCTTTTTAGACTATCTGGAATTTTATCTATTACATTGTCCATCCTTGTAATGTTTCCATCTCTATTTTGCCCTAAGTCCCCATAATGATTATTAGAGCCTTTTAGATTAAAGTTATGTTCATTAGTTATAACGCTATAGGTTACTTCTATAGGAAATCCCCTATATTCTCCAATAACCTTCTTATCTCTAAGTTTTATTCCTTTAATAGCTTCTAGGATTTTATCTCCTGCTATTTTTCTATCCTTTATTTCTTCATCACCAATTTTAATTGAAGTAAATTTATTATCTCCTGTACCCTGTGGCTCGGTTCTAGCAATATCCTTTTTTGCTCCCTCAATCGATTTTTCATATTTCTCAATTTCTCTAGGATAGGTCTTAATAATTTTATCTTCAAGACTATAAAGATTGCTCTTATAGTTTCCTTCTAACATCTTTAATTTTGTAACTTCAATATCTAAGTCCATCTTTTCTTTTATAAGGGGATTACCTGTTGCTAAGGCTTTTATTTCAGCATAGGATAGGGTATTCTCATCAACATCTTCTGCCACTCTAGCGGGTGTTTTTGAGGTCATAATTTGAGAAATGAATTTTTGCTTATTTTCTATGGTTTGCCAGAGGTAGCTATCAAAGGTGTTTTCAGTAACATACCTAAATATTTTTACCTTATCATTTCTATTGCCACGCCTTACAATACGACCTGCCCTTTGCTCTAAGTCAGCTGGCCTCCAGGGTACATCAAGGTCATGAGTTGCTATAAGCCTTTCTTGCACATTAGTACCTGTTCCCATTTTTTGAGTAGAACCTAAAAGAATTCTAACATTACCTTTACGTACTTTTGAAAACAATTCATCTTTTTGCTTTTCTGTATTGGCATCATGGATAAAGGCTATCTCTTTTTCAGGAACCCCCATATCTAAAAGTTTTTCCTTTATATCATCATATACATTAAAGCTACCATCATTTTTAGGTGTTGACATATCTGAAAATACCAGTTGCGTTGAACGATTATCCCTTGTTTTATCCCATATGGAATAAATATTTTTAACACATACATTGACCTTGCTATCTGGATCATCTGGTAGTAGGG
>NZ_PPXX01000116.1 GCF_021655075.1 Clostridium sp. Cult2 | reverse complement strand
AATATAATCTAATATGTATTAGAGAATAAAGAACTATTTGCATAGGGGAATGTAAGTGGTAGATTAATAAAAAAGTGCCTATTTTATTGACATAAGTTCAAACCCAGTTATATAATGGGATAATAGTTCATTACGAGGTTTTGGATGAAAATTTTCAAAAATGAAGATTATAGAGGAATATTTTTGAAATATATTTTTCCATCAAGGGGATATCAGATACTTACTACATCATTATTGTATTCTCAATGTAAGTTGAAACGATTGTACTGATAGGAATAAATAGGCAGTAACATCAAGAGACAACAACTCATCAATATGACAGTAGTTCTATAAAAGAATGCTTGTATAGTAGTTATAAAATTTTAACTAGACTTTAAAAGGGAGATGAGTCCATAAAATGTTCAAAAATACTAATAAACGTATCATTTCAATTAACGGTTTCGCATTACTATTTGCTTACTTATTATCATTTGTTTTTGAGGGGCAGGTATTATATAGCCTTATTGCTTATTATGATTATAATCCTTCTGGTTACATATTAGCTGCTATTGTAGCGCATTTTATAGGACTGTTTTTTTGCGGTTCAGTAGTTAAATCTCCAATTATGGCAAGGCGTACTATGATTAGCAGTATGGGAGTATGTCTTATTGTAACGTTACCTTTCTTTTTCAATATGCCAACCTTATGGGCTTTAAGTTTAGTTGTTAGCGGGTACGCTGGAGGTTGTGCTGTGGCTTCATGGGGGTATTATCTAAAGACATTTACACCTAAAAATCAACGGATTAAGACTTGTGCAGATGTATTGATTTATTCCAATATTATCATGATATGTATAAATGTAGTAGCCATTCATTTGTCAGCCTTTATAGGACTTGCTATGTCTATATTCTGCCTTGTGGTAGGGATGTTTTTCATTTGGCTACTGCCAGCAGATACTAATAAAATATGGGCAGAAGAAATGGAAGATAAGGAACCAAAGGATATTCAAAAATCGCTTTTGATGCTATTTTTATTTGTGGCTACCATTACCATCAACTCTGGCCTTATGTATCAAGTCATGAATCCTGCTTTTGAACATCTAACTACTCTTGTAAGTTGGTATTGGGCAGTACCATATATATTTGCACTTATAATTATACGGAATTTACCTACTAAAGTAAAAAGATCACAAATTCTATATGTTGGAATGGCAATGATTATGGCTTCCTTTGTTAGCTTTATGCTGTTAGGACGGGGAGCTGGGGATTATTTTGTTGTGAACACATTGATGCTGGGAGCTTGTGGTATTTTTGACTTGTTTTGGTGGAGTATAATTGGAGAAATGCTAGATTATGCTAAAAATCCTGTTAAAGTATTTGGTATTGGTCTAGCTGCCAATGTCTTCGGAGTTCTATGTGGTGATATGATTGGTGTGGGAGTTACTTCAATACAAATCCCCAGTGCAGAAGTAGCAGTTATGGCGCTTGTAGTTGTATGTGTGACACTCGCTATGTTACCACCCCTTAACCGTCAACTCACCATGTTAATTAAAAATCATGTTTATCTTGTAGCCTATGATAGCATGAGCAAGCCACAACAAGAAGACATTATCCAGAAGACAAAAGTGTTAACTCCTCTTACTGAAAGGGAAAATGAAGTGCTTCAACTTATTCTGACAGGTAAGTCAAATCGTGAAATTGGTGAGAAACTTTACATAAGTGAAAGTACAGTTAAAACGCATGTACGTAATATATATTCTAAATATGATGTATCTAAGCGGGCAGAACTTATTAGTATGCTACTTAAAAAGCATGAATAGATATATAATTTGAAAAAGCTTGTAAACAGGCAATAATAGAGCCTCTCATACTAAAGTATGAGAGGTGTTTTATTAATTTCATACTTAGTGCGGATGTGCAATATATATAATCATTATAAAATATTATGAGTGGAAGAAGTTTTATCTAAATTGGAGGTGGAAAAAAGTAAGCAATATAATTGAAAATTTGCATCTTGAAATAAGAATCAAAAAAATTAATTAAAGGAGGTATAATAATTAAAGGAGGGATAAAATGAGTAAAAAAATAGAAATTAAAAGAGTTATAGCTATGGCTTTAGTATTGTTTTTAGCTTTACATAATATTACCTATGCTCAAAACATAAATCATTGGGCAAAGAAGAATTATAAATATTTTAGACAAAAAAATATCTTCAAGGATGAAGAATCAATTGATTTTGACAGAGATATATCTTTAGGTGAATTTAAAGGGCTTTATGAACAGATTACTAACCAAGAATTAATAACCGTTGAAGATATTTTAGACGATGAACCTTTAACAAGAATCGATGTCATTAGATTTCTATCAAACACATTAGAATATGAAGAAATTTTGGATGTTTTAGTAGATGATTATATTGATAGTCAACAAATAGATAACAGTAATAAACAAGATATTGACAAGGTTTTATCTTTAGGAATAATTAATGGATATAGTGATAATACCCTCCGAATATATGATAAATTAACCTTAGGAGAAGCTATTACTATAATTAAAAGAGTAAATGATTTAGAGACCATTAGTTCAATCAATAGAGCTACCGTCAACCTATCTGAAGAAAATTTAAAAATGGGTTCAGTTGGCAAAGCTACAAATAATACAGTCTCCTTATTCATCTATGGATCTTTACTTAATGAGAAATTGTTGACCATGGATATCGATGAAGTGGGAATCCAAGAATGGATTAAAATTAGAGATGAGGCAGTGAATATATGGGAGAAGGTTTATAAAAGTAGTATGACAATGAGCTATGCTACTGATAAATATATTCACGATGTAGAAGAGATAATTAATAATTCAATAACTGGTTCTACTGAGGATAGTCTTAAATGGGCTCAAAAAATAACAGAACAGTTTGATGCTATTAAAAATGCTAGAAAGATGAAGGAGTTTTCTAAACAATTAGGAGTAGATGCAAAAAAGGCTTTTGAAATCCTTAAATTATCTCAAAGTATAATAGAAGGAGAAGCTATTGAAGAAGAAGTTTTTTATGCAAATTTGGAGTTAATAGCAAAAGCTACTAAAACAGCTAGTAAAGTAGGTCTTTTCATAGGTGGAACAATGATTACAGCTGGTCTTTCTACAGCAGCAGCTGGATACTTGACTTTGGGAGAGGGAGTAGGTGTTGTTGTTTCAGGATTGGATGTTGTTTTAGATGTAAGCTCTACAGCAAGTACTATTATTGTTGGAGAAAATGGTAAATTAACCATGACTTTAGAGGAGATGAAAGATGATTATGCTCCAGTTTCTGCAATTTTTGGACTACCTGACTTAGGAGGATTAGATTATGGTAATAAATTATTCTATGTAGGGGAGCAGATTATCGATTTTGTATATGAAGATAAGATTCTTGGTATTAAAATCAGTAATGATTCTGAAGATGGAAATATTGATTATGTACAAATACCTTTAAAAGATGGAAAGATTCCAAAAGAATTTTTTGAATCTGACATATTGGATGAGGCATTTATGAAAGAATATCAGGAATTGTTTTCTGATATAATCTATGAAATGGATTATGAAAATGATGAGGATATTTATTCGGATTTTAATGACCTTACCTATGAGGATATAGATAATATGTTAGAACAATTGGATATGAGCATTGAAGAGTTTGATATGATTTATGATGAATTAATTAAAGAAATTGAGGAGATAGAAAATAGGCCAATAGATGAAATTTTAGATGAAATTGAAAAACAATTATTAGAAGAAGATGAATCAATAGAAGAAGAACAAGATATTGACAATGATGATAATGATAACAACAACTATGACGACAATAACGATGAAAAGGAGGACTTAGATGATTCAGATGAGCTAGAGGATATAGAGGATTCTGAAGACCCAGATGAGTCAGAAGATACAGATAATCCAGAAGATGAAATTTATTATACTTTGACAGTATATTATGTTTTAGAATTTGACGATGAGGATGTAATACTACCTCCAACCTTTGAAAAGAAAGATTACAAATATGGCGATAAATACAATATTCCTGCACCAAAAATTGAAGGGTATACCCCTGATAAGGATACAGTGGAAGGTACTATAGGAAGGGATGATGAGACTGTCATTGTATCATATATGAAGGATTACGAGCCTTATAAGGTTTTGTTAATAGAATATGTTATAGATGATGAAAAGGTAGAAGCACCTGAACCATATATAGATGGGGATATAAAAATTGGGCAAGAGTACAATATACCTTCACCAACCGTGGAAGGATATTATACTGATAATCCAGTAGTAAGTGGGATTATGGAAGAAGGACTCAATCAGGTAATAGTAACATATTATAACAATGACAAATACTATACTGTAACTATAAGATACGTATTTGCAGATGAGGATGGTAATGAGCTAGGAGAAGCAAAAGCAACTGAAACTAGAGAAGTAAAAGTAGGAGACAGTTATACAATTATAGCGCCTGAAATTGATGGATATTATCCTGACCTTGAGAAATATACTGCTATAATGGGTGATGTTGGGAATATGAATTATACTATAAAATACAGAGAGAAAAATACTACAGAATATGTTATTTCAGGGTTGGTTGATTTAGATATAATCAAAATACCTGAAGGGAAGTCATTAGAGGAATCCTTAGCTTATTTGCCTGAAAAAGTTCCGGTTTACATTAATGCTGGAAATAATACAATTGAAATCAACGTAGTATGGAAAGAGAATTCTGAGAGAAGCTATCCTACTGTAGATGAGGTTATAGGCAAATATCCTTATACAGGTTCATATGAGTTCCAAGGTGAATTTAATCTGCCAGAGAATGTTATTAATCCGTCGGATGAGTATATGGAATTCGTTCCAAAAATCACAGTAGAGGCTTATCCAGTAGTTGAAGATTCGTATAATATAGGCGTAGATTATTCTCAGCTAGAAAGGGAGATAAATGGTACTTTAGATGATTACTCAGTTTGGTACGAAGATAGCTACGGAGAAAAGCAAGGACTTTGGGAACATTATGTAAATGGATATATTTATGAGAGATATGTATACAAAGATAATTATTATAATGGTCTCCATGAAGAATTCGCAGGAGATAATAATGGAAAAACCAAAGAAGCATACTATCAATATGGTTACGATGAAGTCGACAAAGTATATAGATCTTGGTTAGAGGGTTCATATAAAACATGGTATTATAATGGGAAAAAGAAGTCAGAAGGTCAGTTCTCTAAAGGTAATAAAACTGGTGAATGGCAAGAATATCATGATGATGAAACTTTAGCATCTAAAGGTAGTTACTCAAATGATTTAATGGAAGGCCATTGGAAATATTATTATGAAAATAGAAAGATTGAATATGAAGGTAGCTATGAATATGGTAAACAAGTAGGTTTATGGATATATTATAATGAAGATGGTAGCATTGACTATAAATGGAACTATACAACACAGGAATAAGTAGATTAATATTGGTTAAATAATAAAAATCTGAAATGGCTGTCAGCTTAATCTGGCAGCCATTTATACAATGAGGTGATAGTATGAAAAAAGCTATAATTTTTATATTGATATTTTTATGGATACTACCCTTGGATGCTTATGCAGTTAGAGATATTGATTATTTCAATACTCATATCAAAGAGATAACAGAATATTATCCATTATTCAACAGTAGATATGGGGAAAGGCTTATCAAATACAATTCAAAATTAGATACTATAGAGAAATTAAAAAAACTATACAGCTCCATAGACTCTTATAGCAATTTTTTCTCAAAGGATGAGTTAGCAGACAATATTTTTGGCAGAAAAGATGATATAGATAGAATACCTGTAGAGTATGAGATCATCAAAGATATAGGCTATATACGTATATTTACTTTTAATGATGATATTTATGATAAAGTTGTAGATGTTTTAAAGATTATGGATGAAAATAAAATTAACAACCTTGTTTTAGATTTAAGAGATAATAAAGGTGGAGAGATAATAGAGAGTGTAAAGGTTGGACAACTATTTGTAAAGGAAGGCTTAATAGCTAAAATCGATTATTATTCTAAAGAATTTGAGGATATAGAGTATTACTCAAATCTTAAAGAATTAAAATATAATCTTATTGTTCTTGTGAACGAGGAAACTTCCAGTGCTGCTGAGCTTCTTACAGGGGCAATTCAGGATAGTGGTTCTGGATATATTGTTGGAAACAAAACCTTTGGTAAATCAAAGATACAGAAATTTATTCCCTTAATGACTAAAAAAGCATACATTAACAATGAACTACTTGAAAAACCAACAGTGAACTTACTAAAAGCAATAGAACATGGAATTTTTATCAATGGTAAAGATTTATTGGGATGGGCTAAATTAACAGTAGGTTGCTTTTATTGTAGAAATGGCAAAGAAGTTGAAGGTAAAGGTATAGATCCTGACTACATTTACAACGGAACACAAGGAGAGGAATATCTTACCATTTTATTCAATAAGTTATTTAATCTAGTGAGAATAATCTCTTAAAAAGACCTAAAAACAAAGAAAGCATATCATAAGAATTGCTCTTTTATTTTTATGTTTCATAATGTTGTTGATGGATATAAATATTGTGAAGAAGAGAAACAAGTTATAAGATAAAAGGCCTAGAAGGGAACACATATAAAGAGATTAACTTGGGACAGCGAGAACCGTCCCCTATGTCCCAGGTATAATATTTTTCAAATTGGTATATTATAACAATAATAATATAGTAAAAAAATAATATACAAAGGTGGTTAGAAATTGGGTTACAAAATAATAACGGATTCTTCAGCAAATCTTACAGAGGAAATGATTGAACAGTACCACATAGACATTATTCCTCTTGTCTTTAGAATTGGAGAAGAAGAATTTTACAGTTATATAAAAGGTGAAAAAACAGACATTAAACAATTTTATGATAGAATGAGGCAAGGTGAAGTAATAACAACATCCCTCATAAGCATGGAGAAATGTCAAGATGTATTTGAAAGCAACTTAAAAGAAGGTAAGGATATACTCTATATTAGCTTTTCATCGGCACTTAGTGGCACATACAATGCTGCCCTTATGGTGGCAAAAAATTTGGAGAAGGAATATCCTGAGCGAAAAATATATGTGGTCGATTCTCTTGCTGCTTCAATGGGTCAGGGACTTTTGGTTTATTATTGTGCTGAACAGAAACGGTCTGGCAAATCTATTGATGAAGTAAAGGATTGGCTTATTGAAAATAGGCTTCACCTCTGTCATTGGTTTACAGTTGATGATTTGTTTCATTTAAAAAGGGGAGGAAGGATATCCGGGACAACTGCATTAGTTGGAACTGTTTTAGGGGTCAAACCAGTATTGCACGTTGATAATGAAGGCAGACTTGTCCCTGTTAGCAAGGTACGGACTAGAAAGAAATCCCTTATTGCACTTGTAGATGAAATGGAAAAGACCTGTATAAATCCAACGGAGCAAATTGTATTCATATCTCATGGGGATTCCATAGATGATGCTTTGTATGTTGAAAAATTAGTGAGAGAGAGATTAAATGTAAAGGATGTCAAGATAAACTATGTTGATCCCGTTATAGGTGCCCATTCAGGCCCTGGAACTATTGCATTGTTCTATATTGGCAAGACAAGATAGTAATAAGGGTAGTAGGTTTCAATATGCAGCTAAGGTTCCATATTAAATTGGACCAAAGCTGCTTTGTTTTTCTTAAAACAAGAAAATAAATGCTTTAAAATAAAAAATAATATATAATGGTTAATATAGGAAATTTTTCGAAAAAAGGGGGTAATTTTTTGCTTAGTAAAAAGGTTATAGAAAACGTACTCTATGCAGCTCTCTCTAAAGGAGGGGATTTTGCGGAAGTTTTTGTAGAGGATAGGTTTAATACAAGCATTGACATGGTGGGAGGATATGTGGAAAGTAGCATATCTGGTAGAGATTATGGTGTAGGCATTAGAATATTTGATGGGTTAAACAGTGTTTACGCTTATACTAATAATTCAAAGGAGGATAACCTAATACAAGTAGCCAAAGAAGCAGCTTTAGCTATTAAATCTAGCAAAAAAGATATAGTATTGAATCTAATGGAATTCAATATAAGTAATATGCACCCAATCAAAATTATGCCTAGCAATGCTGAAAAAGCAAAAAAAGTAGAATTACTTAAAAGGGGTTATGAAAGTGCAAAGGCCTATGATCCATTTATAACCCAAGTTACTTCAAATTACTTTGATGAAGAACAGAATGTATTAATAGCCAATTCTGAAGGACTAATGGTTCAAGATAAACGGGTAAGGACTAGGTTCAAAATCCAGTCGGTTGCTTCAAAGGATGGAGAAACACAAATTGGTTTCTATGGACCAGGTGCTGCCATGGGTTTTGAACTATTTGATAAAATTGATGTAGGGGAAGTAGGTAAAGAAGCTTCCAGGATAGCTAAAACCATGATATTGGCTGAATATTCTCCTAGTGGAGTTATGCCAGTGGTTATTCACAATGAATTTGGAGGAGTGTTGTTCCACGAAGCTTGTGGTCATGGATTAGAGGCAACCTTTGTATCTAAAGGCACTTCAGTATTCGCAGATAAATTGGGGAAACAGGTAGCATCACCTTTAGTAACTGCCATAGATGATGGCACTATACCAAATGAATGGGGTTCTTTAAATATAGATGACGAAGGAGCACCAACTCAAAGAAATGTACTCATAGAAAATGGGATTCTCAAATCCTATTTAGTAGATAAATTAAATGGAAAACGAATGAATATGGAATCGACTGGTTCAGCTAGAAGACAATCCTATAAATTCCCACCAACTTCAAGAATGAACAACACATTTATTGCCAACGGGAATTCAACCTTTGAAGAAATAATATCCAATACGGAAAAAGGATTATTTGCCAAAAAATTAGGGGGAGGAAGCGTAAACCCAGCTACAGGAGACTTTAACTTTGCAGTTATGGAAGGTTATTTAATAGAAAATGGTAAAATAACTAAACCAGTAAGAGGAGCAACTCTAATAGGAACGGGAAGTAAAGTACTAGAGAATATCGATATGGTAGGAAACAGCCAAACTTTTGGCCAAGGCATGTGTGGCTCTCTAAGTGGTTCTATACCAGTTAATGTAGGTCAACCTACTATTAGAGTAAAATCATTAACCGTTGGTGGAAGGAAGGGGGATGAATAGGGTGAAATACAAAGATTTAGTAGATAAGATTTTCGAAAAAGGAAAAGAAAAATTTGAGGATATGGAAACCTATATAGAAAACACTAAGGAAATTGAAATCCAGGTATTTAAAGGAGAAATAGATAGGTACAATATTTCAGAAACGGAAGGGTTATCCCTAAAGGGAATTAATGATGGCAAAATAGGATATTCTTATACTGAAAAAGTAGATGAATCATCTATGGATATGCTAGTAGAAGAAGCTTATGAAAATGGAAAGTATATCGATGCATTAGAGAAGGAAATCATATTTTCTGGTTCGGATGAATATAAAGAATTGGAGGGCTTCAAACAAAGCCTTAAAGAAACACCTTTAGAAGATAAAATAGAATTCGTAAAATCCTTAGAAAAAGAAGCCTTTGACTTAGATTCGAGGATTGTTGCAGTAAGTTATTGTGCCTACTATGAAATAGAAAATAGCAAATATTTGTTTAATACTAAAGGTTTAAATTTAGAAAACAATATGAGCTTAGCCTATTCATACATTATGGTTGTAGCTAAAGAAGGGGAAGAAACTAAAACTGGACTTAGCTATAGAATAGCTAAAGATTTTACAGATTTTGATTATAAAAAAATGGCAAAAGAAGCAGTTGAAGAAGCTCTATCATATTTAGGAGCTAAATCAATAAAATCTAATGAATATCCAGTAATATTGAAAAACACCGTCTTTGCAGATATAATATCCTCCTTTAAATCCATTTTTTATGCAGAAAATGTCCAAAAAGGCCTATCTCTTTTAAAGGATAAGGTAGGAGAACAAATAGCCATTACTGATTTTACATTAGTAGATGACCCCTTTGCAGAAGATGGGTTTATGGTTAGTACTTTTGATGACGAAGGGACGGCAACCAAGTATAAGAAGATAATAGATAAGGGTATATTAAATACTTGTCTATATAATTGGAAATCTGCCTTAAAGGATGGAGTTGAATCTACTGGAAATGGATATAGGGATTCCTATAAATCTCCAATATCAACTTCAACTTCTAATCTATATATAGAAAAAGGAGATAAATCCTTAGAGGAAATATTGAAAACCATGAAATCGGGTTTGTTAATTACTGATGTGCAAGGATTACATTCTGGATTAGATCCAGTGTCCGGAGACTATTCCCTTTCTGCCCATGGCTATGAAATAGAAAAAGGAGAAATTAAAAGACCAGTAAATCAAATAACCATTGCAGGAAATATCTTCGAAACATTGATGGATATTGAAGAAATAGGGAATGACCTAAAAGTCAGTTTAAATGGAGTAGGCTCTCCATCTGTAAAGATTAAAAAATTAGCAGTATCTGGAGAATAAACTATCCCCCTCTCAAGAGGGGGAAAATATTTAAATTTAAACAGATGACAAAAATTAAAAAAAGTAGTATATTATAATTGTGATTAAATAATAGGCCAATATAGCTCACTAGGCAGAGCAGCAGTTTCGTAAACTGCAGGTAAAGGGTTCGAATCCCTTTATTGGCTCCAACTTAGAAAAACAGGGACGGTTTCTCACCGTCCCTAATTTTTACAAAGGGAAGAATTTGTTTATCCGGGAAGGTTGAAACTATGTTAAAAACAACCCATAAATTGAGAATTATAAA
>NZ_PPXX01000115.1 GCF_021655075.1 Clostridium sp. Cult2 | reverse complement strand
GGTCAGTTTTTCCTGCAGGAATTCCCTGACACCTCGTATTTTAACAGGTGGTATTTTTTTATTCAAATGTGATTTTTATTTATTACAGGAATGCTCCTTTTTGTCTTAAAACCACAATCCATCGTCAATTCCAGAAGCTCTCAATGCCTAGCTGTCAATAAGATGTCGTAGATAGATATCACTTCCTTGATGGTAGTATAACAATTATCTGCAAATCACTAACAACAAAGTCCTCAAAATACACTAATCGTTTGAAGACTTTCATTATAATTTATCTTTCTATGACCTTTACCAGTGTCCTTGATATTATATTTGCTGAAAAGAATCCTTGCTAATCTTATACCCTCTTCTGTAATTGCAACATCAGTCTTTTTCTAATCTGCTGCTGTCATTTTCAACTGTACGATTTTATCGTACGCTTCATTTTCTTCATCCCATACAGTGTGGATTTTTTCAAATAATAGAATCCTATTTTCTTTATCCATAGCAGTTCTCCTCCACGATATACTTTTAACCAACGTTTATATTTACAATGATTGTACCATATTAGTATTAATAGAATAAATGTTTTTTAAGTTTATACCTAATTTTACCATTGTATATAAAATTATAGTTTGATAATGATTAATATTACTACCATGAAAGCTGCAAATCTTGAAATACTAAATCACAATCAATTAAGAACAAGTAAATCAAAACTATCTATACATAGTTCTAAGTGTGCATAGTTTCGAATTAAAATGATAGTTTGCTTTTGGATTAACAGGAGCACCTCTGAATACAACCAAACTCACTACATCATAATGCTCATATTTTTAATGGACATGTTCCCATGAACAGAAAAGGCATTGAATATCATCTGTCCATTCAATGCCTTATAGCCTATGAAACCATTGGTATAACTGGGTTTTATAACTTTTCTAACTTCACGATTACTTCAACGTGAGGAGTTCTAGGAAACATATCCATCAATTTCATCTTATCTATTTTATATCCTCTATCCATAAACATCTTTAAATCCCTAACTAAGGTAATAGGATTACAGGATACATATATAAAAGTTTCAGGGTTAAAGTCAATTATCTTGTTGATAGCTTTAGGATGAATCCCATCTCTTGGAGGGTCAATAATTATCAAATCAGGCTTTTCCTTTAAATTCTCTACTTCTTTGAGAACATCTCCTGGAATAAACTTAACATTATTTAATCCATTAATTTTAGTATTTTCATAAGCCATTTTCACTGCTTCTTCTACAATTTCTATACCTATTACCTTTTCACAAATAGGCGACAATATTTGAGCTATAGTTCCAGTACCTGAATATAAATCGAACACAATATTGTTTTTTTCATCTCCTACAAACTCCCTTACAATAGAATATAGTTTCTCTGCTCCAAAAGTATTGGTTTGAAAAAAAGAAAAAGGAGATATTTTGAATTTTAAACCAAGAATCTCTTCTATAATATAATCTCTTCCATATAAAAGGCTAAATTCATCTGCCCTTACTATATCAGCCAAACCATCATTAATAGTATGAAGAATACCAACAATTTTCCCATCTAAATCATCAATTTTTAATAAAGCTTTGATGAAATTGTTTGTATCTACCGTACCTTGACTAGTAGTTACTAGATTGGCTAATATTTCTCCTGTAGATAATGCCTTTCTAATGACTAAATGTCTTAAGATGCCCTCGTGAATCCTTTTATTATAATAAGCTGTATTTGCTCCTCTAAAATACTTCATAACATTTCGTCTTATTATAGTAAAATCTTTATCAGCTATACTGCAACCATCAGTATCTACGACCTCATAAAATCTACCTCTTTTATGAAGACCTAATACTAAAGGACCTCCTTTTTTCTCATCGCTAAATGTATATTCCATTTTATTTCTATAGCCTTCTACTTTAGGGCTTCCCTCTATTCCTAAATAATTTATATCTTTAATATCTTCTTTTTGGAATAAAGCTAATACTTGTTCTTCCTTTAACTTTAGCTCATCTTCATATAACAAAGTTTGATAAGCACATCCTCCACAATCTTTAACATAGAAACAAGATATGTTTTTTTCTAAAGGAGATCTTTCTAATACTTCTATTAATTTTCCTTCCATGTTATCTTTTTTCTTTCTATTAAGAAGTACCTTTACCTTTTGCCCCTTAATCCCTCCTTTAAACATAATAGTCTTACCTTCATATTTACCTATTGATTTATTTGGAAAGATAGTATCTATTATTTCGATTTCAATAACATTATTTTTTCTTGCCATATACATCACTCCTTCCCAAATATTATAACAGTATTTATGCAAAATAATAAGAGAAATTAACTTTCCAGTTAAATTTTACAAAAATTCCTGTCAATAGTCAGTGAAAATGTCATATAAAAGAACTTAATTTTATTCAATGAAAGTGTCATTTTTAGAATGAAAAACTATTGATGAGTATTGCATTT
>NZ_PPXX01000114.1 GCF_021655075.1 Clostridium sp. Cult2 | reverse complement strand
AATATTTGTGCTATTCTTAGTGATGATAGGATTAATGATGGATACCAAAAATCCCTTATCACGAAGATAGCAGAAGAGTGGGTAATGATAAATTCCCGTAGATTCGAGGAAAATGCGACTTTCCAAAGAATACATCTCTTCTGCTTCTTTGATTTTAGAAACAGCCATAGACAGGGAACTTAAATCAGAATGTAGGATTTTAAAAGGCTTTCCTACAAAGGTTTGGTTAGGAAGTGCAATAGACATAAAACTAAAGTCTGCACCAACATCAATACCAACAGAAATAAATAAATTTTCAAATAAAATGTTTGACATAAGCAATAGCTCCTTTCTGATAGGAATCCATTTCCATTTAATGAGTACACAACCTTGCGAGTTATACGGGTATAGCCTGAGGCTCCCAACCAGCCGAATCATAAAACCTCATTGAATGGACTAATTGACTAAATTACGGGTATGGGCCAGAAAAGCTGACCTCTCAAGGGGGAATACATTCTTTGTCCTATCCTTAAGGATTATACCTTATGATCAATCTGGAGTCTATAAGGAACCGTCAGACATATAAAACAAGCTAGATAATATCTGATGAAGGGAGAATACCTTCTTCTATTATCGGATATGAAAAGATTTATATAAAAGATATAAGTAAAAGATGAGTAGTCTTAGTGACTATATCATCATTATACAAGGGGGAATAAGTATGGCCAGGTTACCTAGAGAAAAAAGTGAAATCGGGATCTACCATGTTATGTTAAGGGGAATTAATAAACAGATAATATTTGAAGATAATGGAGATAGAGATAAATTTCTTACAACCTTGGGCTCTTTTAAAGGAGAGGACAATTATGACATCTATGCCTATTGTTTAATGGATAACCATGTGCATATATTAATAAAAGAAAAAAACGATAATATATCCACTGCAATTAAGAGGATTTGCTCTAGTTATGTCTATTGGTATAATAGCAAGTATGAGAGGTGTGGACATTTATTCCAAGAGAGATTTAAAAGTGAAGTTGTAAATAGTAATGGTTATTTATTAACGGTTCTTAGATATATCCATCAAAATCCTATTAAGGCTGGAATTGCAAGTACTATATCTGAATATAAATGGAGCAGCTATAATGAATATATTAGTGAACCTAATTTAGTGAATACTGATTTTGTACTTAATTTATTTTGCCCTAATCGCAAAAAGGCCAAAGATTTATTTATTGATTTTAACAGTGAAAATAACTATGATAAATGTATGGATTATGGTGATATAATAAAATTAACTGATAAGGAAGTAAAAGAATATATAGCCAAATTAGGCATAAAGAATATTGGGGAATTACAAAATTTAAATAGAGATAAGAG
>NZ_PPXX01000113.1 GCF_021655075.1 Clostridium sp. Cult2 | reverse complement strand
AATGATTAGAAAAGAAGACTATATTATTATTTAAGAAATTGATAATTATTACAGTGGAAAACTGTAATTTGATTATAACTATATTGTACAAGGAGGAATGAAATTGAAGGTATTAGTAACGGGTTTTGATCCATTTGGTGGAGAAAAAGTTAATCCAGCATATGAAACAGTTAAAAGATTAGGCAATAAAATTGAAGGTGCTGAAATAGTTAAATTAGAGCTACCAACGGTATTTAGAAAATCAATCCGTCTATTAGAGGAAGCTTTGGAAAAGGAAGAACCAGATATAGTTATATGTGTTGGACAAAGAGGTGGAGCAGACAAAATAAATGTAGAAAGAATTGCAATAAATATAAGTGATGCAAGAATACCAGATAATGAAGGGAATCAACCTGTAGATGAACCAATATTTGATGATGGAGATAATGCTTATTTTTCAAAATTACCTGTAAAATCTATAATAGAAGAGTTGAATAAAAATAAAATCCCTGCAGAGATATCCAATTCAGCAGGTACCTATGTTTGTAACCATATAATGTATGGACTACTTTATAATATAAATAAGAAGTATCCAAATACAATAGGTGGTTTTATACACATTCCATTTATTCCAGATCAAGTAATAGATAAAAAGAAAACACCTAGTATGTCTTTAGATTATATGGTAGAAGCTTTAACAATTGCCATAAAAGTTACCCTTAGGGAAAAGAAATAATTTCAAAGTGACTCCTGCGTTCTGTAGGAGTCATCTAATTTAATTTTTTCTTTTATCCTTTATTTAATTAATGGTAAAGTATATAATGGATAGGGAATATTTTTATTAAAGACAAATTAATTAATATGACATTAGGAGGTAAATTATATGAATTATAGGCTGGAGTCAGATTTAGTAGGAGAAAAAAAGGTTCAAAAAGATGCTTATTATGGAATACAAAGTTTGAGAGGTCGTGAAAACTTTGAAATTACAGGCTTAAGTCTACATGAAGAATTAATAAAAGCCGTTGCTGAGGTAAAGAAGGCATCAGCAATTAGTAATAAGGAAGCAGGAATTTTAGATGATAATATCGCAACTGCAATTTCAAAAGCTTGTGATGATATAATAGAAGGAAATTTCCATGATCAATTTATATTAGACCCTATTCAAGGTGGAGCAGGGACATCCATTAATATGAATGCTAACGAAGTAATTGCTAATAGAGCAATTGAAATATTAGGTGGAGAAAAAGGTGATTATGATGTAGTTCACCCTAATGACCATGTAAATGAAGGCCAATCTACTAATGATGTTATACCAACTGCAGGGAAGATTGCTATTATGAGATTGTTGGACAAGGCTATAGCAAGTTTGAAAAAGCTTGATCTTGCATTAAAGGATAAAGCCATAGAGTTTGATGGTGTAATAAAAATGGGAAGGACTCAAATGCAAGATGCCATACCTATTAGATTAGGACAAGAATTTAAAGCTTATAGTTGTGCAATTGAACGAGATGTGAAAAGGATTACAAAGGTTAGAGAGAATTTAAACAACTTAAACTTAGGAGGTACTGCTATAGGTACAGCATTAAATGCCCATAAAGATTATTTAAGAAATGTAGTACCTAATCTATCTAAAGTAACTGGCATGGATTTAAAACAATCAGATGATTTAATAGATGCAACTCAAAATATAGATATATTTGTAGAAGTATCTGGTGCTTTAAAAGCTTGTGCAGTAAATATATCTAAAATGTCAAATGATTTAAGGTTAATGTCATCAGGTCCTAGAACAGGATTTGGAGAAATAAATCTTCCACCTAGACAAAATGGTTCATCTATTATGCCAGGAAAAGTTAACCCAGTAATACCAGAGGTAATGAATCAAATAGCTTTTAATATTATGGGAAACGATTTAACTGTAACTATGGCTGCAGAAGCAGGACAATTAGAATTGAACGCTTTTTGTCCAGTTATATTTTACAAATTGTTTGAATCCATTGAGACTTTAACTAATGGTGTAGAAACTTTCATTGAAAATTGTATAAAGGGAATTACTGCAAATAAAGAAAGATGTGAAGAATTAGTAAATAATAGTATTGGTATAATTACTGCAATTTGTCCTTATGTAGGTTATAAAAAAGCAACAATTGTTGCAAATGCTGCATTGGAAACTGGCGACGCTATTGCAGATATTATATTAAAAGAAAAGATATTAGAGCCTTCTCAACTTGAAAAAATATTAGAACCTGTTTCTATGACCCAAAATACATACAAAAGTGAGGTGTTATAAATGGGTAAAAATGTAAAAGAAGAAGCATTAAAACTACACAAAGAAAATCAAGGTAAAATAGCTTTGAAACCTAAAATTTCCGTAGACAGACCTGAAGATTTGGTTTTAGCATATACTCCAGGAGTAGCTGAACCCTGTTTAGAAATATCTAAGGATGGAGATAAGGTTTATGATTACACATCTAAAGGTAATTGGGTTGCAATTGTAACTAATGGGACAGCAGTTCTTGGTTTAGGCGATATAGGTGCAGCAGCAGGTTTGCCAGTTATGGAAGGGAAAGCAATTTTGTTTAAAGAATTTGCTGGTGTAGATGCATTTCCAATATGTTTAGATACTAAGGATGTAGATGAGATTGTAAATACGGTAAAATTATTGGAAACTTCTTTTGGTGGTATAAATTTAGAAGATATTAAAGCACCAGAATGTATTGAAATAGAGGAAAAGTTGAAAAAAATATGTAATATACCCGTATTTCATGATGATCAACATGGTACTGCTATAGTTGTAGCTGCTTCATTAATAAATGGACTAAAAGTTGTTGAGAAAAAGTTTAATGAAATAAAGGTAGTTATAAATGGAGCAGGAGCTGCAGGTCTAGCAATAGCTAAGCTATTATTTGAATTAGGAGTAGAAGATATTATACTTTGCGACAGTAATGGTCCTATATATGAAGGTAGAAAAATAGGAATGAATAAGTATAAAGAAGAAATAGCAAAACTGACTAATAAGAGTAGCATAAAAGGCAGTTTGGGAGATGCTTTAGTTGAAGCCGATGTTTTTATAGGAGTTTCTGTTCCAAATTGTATAAATAAAGAGATGATAAAATCTATGAATAGGGAACCAATAATTATGGCATTGGCAAATCCAGAGCCAGAAATATTACCAGATGTGGCAAAGGAAGCTGGGGCAAAGGTAGTTTGTACAGGACGTTCTGATTTTCCAAACCAAGTAAATAATCTATTGGCATTCCCTGGAGTATTTAAAGGAGCTTTTGATGTTAAAGCTTCAGAAATAAATGAAGAAATGAAGATAGCAGCCTCATATGCTATAGCAGAGCTAGTAGATGAAGATGAATTAGGCCCAGAGTTTATAATTCCTAATGTATTTGACCCAAGGGTATCTGAAAAAGTTGCTTCAGCAGTAAGCCAAGCAGCTATAAAGACTGGTGTAGCACGAAAATAACTGTAAGGAGGGATATTTACTAGGGAATTTTGGATTCAAACTTCCCTAGTATTTTAATATATGAGAAAAATAGATTGCAAAGAAATAATAGAAGCAGTAAAAAAAGCTTGTATAGAAGCAAATCGATATCTTCCAGAAGATGTAAAATTGGAAATAGAGAAGAGGTACAAAGAGGAAACATGGCCAATGGCAAAAGAAATATTGGGGAAGATAGGAGAAAATATAGAAATAGCTAGGAAGGAAAAAATGGCTTTATGTCAGGATACAGGTATGGTTACTGTATTTGTTGAAATAGGACAAGAAGTCCATATAATCAATGGAAGTTTAGAGGAAGCTATAAATGAAGGAGTAAGACAAGGATATACAGAGGGATACTTAAGGAAATCTGTAGTCCAAGACCCTTTAAACAGAATAAATACTAAAGATAATACTCCAGCAGTTATTAATTATAATATAATTCCTGGTGATAAATTTAAAATAATAATAGCTCCAAAAGGATTTGGTTCAGAGAACATGAGCCAATTGAAAATGTTAAAACCAGCTGATGGCATTGAAGGTGTAAAGGATTTCGTTATTAAAACAGTGGAAGATGCAGGAGCTAATCCTTGTCCACCTATAGTAGTTGGAGTTGGTATTGGAGGAACTTTTGATAAAGTAGCTAGTTTAGCTAAAAAAGCTTTAGTAAGACCTTTATCAAAAAGAAATGGTAATGAGTATTATAGAAATTTGGAGGAAGAGCTATTAGATGAAATCAATAAACTAGGAATAGGACCTCAAGGATTTGGTGGGAAAACTACAGCTCTTGCTGTAAATATAGAAACCTATCCAACCCATATAGCTGGATTGCCAGTAGCTGTCAATATCAATTGTCATGTAACAAGGTTTAAGGAGGTTGAACTTTAGATGATAAAATTAACAACTCCATTGACACAAGAAAAAGTAAAAGATTTAAAAATGGGAGATGAAGTGTCAATAACTGGAACAATATATACAGCTAGAGATGCTGCTCATGAAAGACTGGTTAAATTATTAGAAGAAGGAAAAGAATTACCTATAGAAATAAAAGATCAAATAATTTATTATGTAGGACCTAGCCCAGCAAAACCAGGAGATGTAATAGGAGCAGCTGGACCTACCACAAGCTATAGAATGGATCCTTATGCTCCTCAGCTTTTAGATATTGGATTGAAAGGAATGATTGGAAAAGGAAATAGGTCCGAGGAGGTAATAGAATCCATTAAAAAGAATAAAGGGGTGTATTTTGTTGCTATAGGTGGTATAGCAGCATTATTGAGTAAATCCATTAAAGAAGCAGAAGTAGTGGCTTATGATGATTTAGGCTCTGAAGCTATAAGAAAACTTAAAGTAGAAGAATTGCCTCTTCTTGTTGCAATAGATTGTAACGGAAATAATTTGTATAAAATGGGTAGGGAAAAATATTTGAACCAAGTATAAATATTTGAACCCGGCACCAACCTTAATTTAGGTTTATTATGGAACCAATCCTTAGGGACTGGTTCTTTTTTGTTAAATATTATTAATAATATTAGCTATTATAA
>NZ_PPXX01000112.1 GCF_021655075.1 Clostridium sp. Cult2 | reverse complement strand
TTCTTTAATGCAATTTCCGTTTCCTTTTTGGACAGATTGAACTCCCTTTTAGGTGCTCGCCTTATGCCTTCAGCAAATTTAGGCATAGGGGGTAATTCATTGTCCAATTTGATAGTCATGGCTTTGCTAATATGATTATTATTTATCATAAAAATCCTCCTTTTATAATAATCTTCCAAGTTTTAGCTTAATCTCATCAAGTATTTTATTTGATTTTAATATTTCTTCACATATATTTATTTCTTTATACATTACTTTATCTTCTTCAATTATTGATACATTGTCTCTAACTATATTATAAGCTATTTCTGTTCCTTTTCCCAGACCTTTCTTGCCTCTTAAATCGATTGCTTGACAAGCTGTTAAAAGTTCCATAGCTAATACCTTTCGAGTGTTTCCTAAAATTTCTCTAGCTTTTCTTGCCCCAATAGTTCCCATGGAAACATGGTCTTCTTGATTTGCAGAAGATGGAATAGAATCAACACTAGCTGGATGTGCCAATACTTTGTTTTCTGATACTAAAGCAGCTGCTGAATATTGGACTATCATAAATCCTGAATTTAATCCACCATTTTTAGCTAAAAATGCTGGTAGATTACTTAAAGCTGGATTTACAAGTCGTTCAATTCTTCTTTCAGATATATTAGCTAGTTCAGACAATGCTATGCCCAAAAAGTCAAAACTAAGAGCCATAGGTTGACCATGAAAATTTCCACCCGATATAACGTCTTCTGTATCCTCAAATATTAATGGATTATCAGTGGCTGAATTCATCTCAATATTCACTTTATCTTCTACATATTTTATTGCATCTTTGCTAGCACCATGAATTTGGGGAATACATCTTAAAGAATAAGCATCTTGGACTCTAATCTCTCCTTGTCTTGTAGTCATTTCACTAGATTCTAATAGGTGAAGTAAATTTTGGGCTGTAGCAATTTGTCCTTGATGAGGTCTTAACATATGAACTCTATTGTCATAGGCTTCTACTAATCCATTTAATGCTTCTACAGTTAATGCTGCTACTATATCAGCTGTTTGACATAAGTTTATTCCATCATAAACAGTTAAAGCACCAATAGAAGTCATTACTTGGGTCCCATTTATTAATGCTAATCCTTCCTTTGAAGTTAATTCAATAATAGATATACCCGCTTTATCCATAGCTTCCTTTCCGGATAGTAACTCTCCCTTATAATAGGCCTCCCCTTCTCCAAGCATAACCAATACCATATGGGATAGAGGAGCTAAATCACCACTGGCTCCTAAAGAACCCTTTTCAGGAATTAATGGATGTACTCCTTTATTAAGCATTTCTATCAATGTATTCAAGGTAGAAAGTCTAATGCCAGAATATCCTTTAGCCAATGCATTAGCTCTAAGAAGCATTATTCCTCTTACTATTTCTTCCTTTAGCGGTTCTCCTACACCACAAGCGTGGCTAATTATTAGATTTTTTTGCAAGGTTTTAGTCTCTTCTTTTGTAATGGATATATCGCTAAATTTTCCAAAACCAGTAGTAATTCCATATACTACCTTTTCATCTTCCACAAATTCATCTACTAATTGTCTTGCTTTATTAACTCTTTTTGCTGCTTCTTCTGCCAATCTTACTTTGTAACCTTTTCTGACAATTTTAATAAATTCTTCTAAACTAAGGTTGTTGCCATCAATTGATATAATCTCCATCATTCTCTCCTCCATTTTTTATTTAACATTTTCATACGTTATCAAGTTAAAGTGAAAAAACCACAGTGATTATCTGTGGTTTTTTTCTAATATATCTCTAAACTTATAAGATTTTATTGGGGTATATACTCTTTTTTTCATAATTTCCTCACTTTTCATAAGAGTCAAATTATCCAGTATAAATTCAATCCCAAGTTTATGATTAATACATTCGCTTAATTCATTAAAGGACGGATTTAGCTTTACCCTTCTTCCTAAAGTTATATGAGGAGTAAATTTTCTTTTTTCCATGGGAAAACCGATGGTTTTCATTTCTTCTTCTATTATATCATATATGGAATTTATTTTCATAGTTTCTCCTTCAATACCTATCCAAATCACACCATATTGATTGTTTCTTAGGTTAAAATAACCTAGCTTATCTAAAGTTATAAATACAGGTGAAGTATTATAAGCTATGGGTTTAATAATATTATCTATTTCATCTATCTGGTTTTCATTTATATCTCCTAGAAATTTCAAAGTAATATGGAAATTACTTAGAGGAACCCAATTTCCTCTTTTTGAGTTAGTTATAATATTTTTTTGTATTTCATGTAATTCTTCTTTTAATTGATTGCTAAAATCCAATCCAATAAAAGCCCTCATAAAATACACCACCATTATTAAATTCTTCTACAGCTCTCTCTTTTCATTATTCGGATTGGAAGAAAAATATGTTCTCCCTCTATTTCTTCTTCATTTAATTTCTTAATAATTCTCCTAATGGCAACAGCACCAATATCGTAATAAGGCTCCCTTACAGTTGTAAGTTTAGGTCTATAAATTGAAGCCATTTTTGTATCACCATAGCCACAAATAGAAATGTCATCAGGAACCTGCAGATTATTGTCATAACAATAATTAATAAGCCCTATTGCTAATTCGTCTTGACAACAAAAAACTGCAGTGATATTGTTTTCTTTTACTAGATTAATGACATCTTCTCCCATATCATAGCCATCTTCTATACTAAATCCTTTGGTGGAATACAAGAATCCTTTGTCTTTTGCATTTTCATTTAGCGCCTTTCTGTATCCATCAATTTTTAGTCTCTCTAAAGAGCCTTCATCCTTCTCATTAGCGGTTACATATAAAATATTTTCATGTCCTAGTCCTAACAAATATTTGGTCATCTTAAAACTGGCTTTAAAATTATCTATAGATACAGTAGGGATATTTAAATTACTATAATACTTATTTAAATAGACAAAAGGTATTTTATAATCTTCAACTTCATCTATTACTCCATAATTGTTTTTTTCCGAAACCATAATTATTCCTTCTACCTGTTTACTCCTTAAAAGTTGAGCAAATTTCCTTTCAGTATCTGAATCTCCATAACTGCTGGATAAAATGATATCATATTTATACATTCTACCTACTTCTTCTATTCCTCTAACCATCTGTGCTATATAAGAGTTTCCAATATCCGTAATTATTACTCCAATTAAATTCGATTTCCTAGTAACAAGACTTCTTGCCACTTCATTAGGCTTATAACCCAATTCTTCTATAGCTTCTTTTACTTTTCTTCTTACTTCTAGACTAACTGGTTTAGAGTTATTAATAACTCTTGAAACAGTGGAAATAGAAACTCCAGCTAATTTAGCTACATCCTTTATTGTAACTGTCATTACTCCACCTCCTCATGAAATTTAGTTGGAAAATATTTAATATTATATCTTATGTTGTTACTAATTTTAATTATTATAGATTATACTACAGTAGAAAAAATGTCACATAATACTTTTGTTAGATTATAGGTATTATAGTCAAACTCTTTTTCTTTTATTGGTACTGTAATATAGACTATCCCTTTTGTTTGACCCTTAAAAACCAAAGGTATTGCAATAACCGATTGCCAATCAGGTGTATTCAGCAGAAGGTTTATCTCATTTGCACTTTCCCAATCTATTAAAAATTCACCTTTTCCTGTCATAATAACCTTATCTACTATGTTTTGGTTTATAAAATTAGGCTCTATCCAATTTATATTTAATCTAGACCGAGCATAAATATTAGAAAGCTCATAACCACGCTCTATTTCAATAAAGGCACAATTTTCTGCTTCTAATGTTTCTATAACCCTACCTAAAAATGCAAATATTTTTTCCTTATCTTCCATATCCTGTTTAGCTATATCTATTATATCAAGTATTGCTAAAATATTTCTCTGATTCATGTTTGTATTCCCAGATAATATACCTGCTAATCTATCTACTCTATTTAAAGTATTTGCTAAATCTGTATTCCATAATACTACCATGTTCCTTCCTTTTTCTTTAGCACAATATAGAGCTTGATCTGCTTTTTCTATTAATTCTTCTTTAAATTGACTGTGGTTAGGAAACATAGATATTCCAACGCTAATAGTAATGGGATTTTCTATGTTTGTAATTTTTAAGTTTTGAATATTTAATCTAACTTTTTCTCCTATCTTTTTTGCCTCATTTTCCTCAATGTTTTTAAGGACTATAATGAATTCTTCTCCACCATATCTAGCTACTATGTCTGTATTCCTTATACTACTTAATAAGGTAGTCCCTATCTGTTCTAAAACTTCATCTCCTTTTCTATGACCATAAGTATCATTTATATTTTTAAACCTATCTAAATCCATCATCATGACTGCAAAGGATTCGTCTTTTCTTTTTGCTTCAATGAGTGTTCTGTTAAATTCGGTCTCAAAATATTTTCTAGTATAAGTTCCTGTTAGTTTATCTATATTAGAAAGTATTTTTAGCTTATAATTTTCTATATTAATATATAATATTTTGGTTAAGGTGCTAGCCAATCTTTGTCTTTCCTCATCAAACCTATTAAATATCCTTCCTGTTTCCAAATAAATGTATCCTTCATTCTTTTGATTATATTGAACTTGAACTTTTCTTCTTTCTTCTTTCGGAGAACAAGTATCAGTAGATGGTGCAATAATTGGTATACAGATTAAAGCTCTAGTATCCTTTGGTAAAAATTCTTTATGTAAACCAATGACGTTGCTTCCTAAACTGCTACTTATTAAAATCCCTTTTTCGTATCTATTAGCTAATGCTAATAGATTTTCATTGGGTTTCCAATCTAGATCCTCATCTAAACTAACAATGGGCATGTATCTATTGCTTTCTTCATCATAAATTAGTATATACCCTCTCTGAGCAAAAGTCTCTTTTGATATATATTTTAGAATAAGTTTTAAATTATACTTATAATCATTTGTTAAGTTTTTTATTAAATCTTCTATGTTAAATATGCCTTTTGTTTCTTCATATAAGTAATTTATTTCTGTAATCCTTGTAAATTGGCTATCATCAATTAAACTAAATATAGAATTATAATCGAAATAGTTTTCAATAGAATCTTCTGGTTTTATATCATCTATACATGTATAATCCAACCTTTTATTAAAGATTTTATATATTACTTCCATCAATTTAATTTTTATTCTATCAGTCTTTCGGCTTTTGATAAAGCTAACTTGAAAATCCCTTTGGGGTACATTTTTAATAGTTCTATAGATCAAATCTAATGTTTCCAATAAATAGTTAATTGCCTGGTAATATTTCCCATCTGTTACGAGATTATTTCCTATTAGGATATTGGCAAATATATCCAAATGTAATAAATTGTGTTTTTTCATACCTTCTTCTAATATTATCATATCTTTATACCTATTTTTATCCTTGGTTATACTGTATAATAATATTTTCCTAATGTACTCTAAACTAGGAGCAGAATAATCTTTTTTAAGTTCATTGTCCTCCTTGAGTATATCAGCTACATATTCATAATCTCCTTCTAATAATGCTATAATGCCTAATTGTAATAGATTAGTCCTTCTAATAAATTCCAAATTAATATTTCTAAATTCAGCTCTAATATCTTCCATTCCCACTTTATTATAACTTCCATCTTTCAAATATTGAATAAGGATTACTCTAGTTTTAGACATTAGATACCCTGTATTATTATATTCCTTACAAAGTTTCATAGCCTTAAGGGAATATTTTAATGCTTCATCCCATTTTCCAAAAGCATAATAAAATTCACCCAAAAAATTATTATATTGGCTAATCACTTCAAAATTAAAGTTTGGATTATTAATATAACCTTCCTTAAGCATAATATAGCAATTATAACTTAGTTCATAATCGCCAGTTAATAAATATATTAGACCTAGATTAATATTGGATAAAAATATTAAATTGGTATCTTTAACTTCCATAGCAAGGGCCCTAGCTTCTTCAATATATGTTTTAGCTTTATCATAATCACATATATCCATATAAACTTCTCCAATATTATTAAGGAACACCAATTTCAAATTCAATAATCCATATTTTTCAACAATCTTTAACCCCTCTTCATAGTAGTCCATAGCTTTATCATATTCTCCACGTTGAGAATATATATTAGCTATATTATTAATGGGTTTAGTAGAGTTAATAAATTCTCCTACCTGATGGAAATGTTTAATACTTTCGCTATATCTTTCAATAGCCACCTCAATATTACCACTGTAATATTCTAAAATTCCCATTAAATTATAAACATCACCTAATTCTTCGTGTAAATTATTCTTCAACACAAAGTCCAATAGTTTCTTTATATCCTTTTCTGACTCCTGAAGTTTTCCATCGTTTAACAATATTTTACTATATAGTATATTAGATTTAGCAATTCCAGGTAGATAATTTAGTTCTTTAGATAATTTTATTGACTCTTGAGCTTTATTTATGGCTTTCTCAGTTAAATTTCTCTTTAAATAAATTTCACCAATACCTATATTAGCAATAACCATATATTTTAATTCTTCTTGATTTTTACATACATCATATAATTCCTTAAATCTATTCAAAGCTCTATCGTTTTCCCCTTTTAAGAAATAAATATTACCTAAAGATTTCAATACTTCTAATCTATATTCCGATTCCACATCCTTCACTATTTCATATGCTTCCTCCCACAATAGTATAGATTGTGTACTCAATATATTAGTTTCTTCTCTAGCTTCCTTAATTATATAATTTAAAGCTTTTTCTGTTTGATCTGAAGCCATTAAGTGATAGATAAGTTCTTCCATCATTATTTTATAGTTTGTCCCATAGTTTTCCTCTAATAGTTTAGCTAGTTTATTATGGAGTTTGATTCTTTCCTCAATAGGAATTCTATGATATATTAGCTTTTTTAATTGGAAATTACTAACACTATAGCTAAAACCCCAGTCTGCAACTTTTTCATCCAAAAGACCCATTACAACTAAATCATTCAGTTGTGCATTTATATCATCGTTGTCAATATCAAGCATTTCAAAAAGAATTGTCTTAGACATAGAATCATTGTAAACAGAAACTATCTCCATTATATCCATATATTGTTTCTCAATAAGAGATATCTGATTTTTCATTGCTTCATCTATACTCGAAGGGAAATAAATATCTGAGTATTTCTGTGTTTTTATCTCCCAATAACCGTCCGGATGTAAAAATAATTCTCCTTTAGCATATAAATCTTTCATCATATATTCTATGTACCTTGGGTTTCCTCCACTTTCCTTCAACATCACTGCAGCGAATTTTAATGGTTTATAACTCATGCCCAATATATACTGAATAAATTCTCCAATTTCTGACAAGTTCAAATTGGAAACTTTAATATTTTCAATATTTTGTTCACTAAACCATTTTTGAAAGATATTATCCTTACTAGATTTTTTTAGTATCTTCTTCTCATTGATAGCGGCTACTAAAACTAAACTCTCCTTATTTATATTATCCATTAAATAATCAAGTAAATGCAAAAATTCCTCACTACAATCTCCAAGGTTGTCAATAATTAAATACATAGGCTTGTCCTTTGTGAATTCTTCTAAAAAATTGGTTACTCTATCATATAACCTTAATCGCTCTCTATCCCCACGTATATCATCTATGGGTTCAATATTAACCACAAATTTTAATTCTGGTAATACTTTAATGAGCTCTTTACTATATTTGTTCAATAGATTAATTGGAGCATCTTTTACAGTTTGGCGCAAAATATTAGTTGCTGGCTTTAAACCACTTTGAATATTTTGAGTGATTTCTAAATAATATACTTCTCTCCCTCTCATCTTTAATAAATAAGTTATCTCTTTTAAAAGCCTTGTTTTCCCTACTCCTGTATCTCCACTTATTAATATTGCTTTTTTGAAATCTTTTTCATTCATTAAATCTTCATCTGTTGATAATATTTTGTCAATTTCCTTATCTCTACCTACTATCTGAGTTTTAAAATTTAGGGTACCTCTCTCTTTTACTAAATCGTATTCATAATCTAAATTGAATATCTCTTTTATCCTATTAATTACCTCTCTCAACGATATTTCCCTAGCAATTGAATTTTTCTTGGTTAAAGAATTTATTGTATCTGTCAAAAAATTTATCTGCCTGTCATTCATTTGAAGGTCATCCTTATATTGATAAGTTATATTGTCAGAATAAAAATCTTTAGTTAATAAATATATAATAAGCATCCCTAAAGAATATTTATCTGCATTTTTATTTATCATATCTTTCCTATCTAAAAGGACTTCTGGTGCAATAAAATATCTTGTTAAGTCAGCATAACTAGCATTAATTATGTTTTCACTTATATTAGCTAAATCCATTATCTTGATATTACCATCTTCTAATAAAAAAATATTTGAAGGACTTAAATGCCTATATACTAATCCTCTATAATGTAGAAAATCCAATACAGTACATGCTTGTAATATTATTCTTAATTTTTCTTCTAAATTTAAATAATCATGTACCTTATCAAGACTAGGGCTGTCAATAAATTCTGTAGTTGCATAATATTGTATAATATTTACTTTTTTCCTATCTATGGTTTTTATTATTGAAAACTGTTCACTTGAAAGTAAATGCTTATGTTTAATTCTAGTTAAGTTGACAAAGTTGTTAATAAAGTAATCTATCACCCTGTTCTGTTTGTCAATATTGTATAATTTCATGAAAAGTCTTTCATCATCATTCCAAAAATCTACCACTTCATAAATACTATTGTAAATATTATCTTCCAATACCTTATTAACTTTATACCTATTGTCTATTAACTTCATCTTTATTTCCCCTTTATTCCATTTTATAAATGGAAAATTTATGATTTTAATTGTCTTTCATTGCATTATATAGAGATTCCAATCCTTTACTAAGAGAAATTTTCTCTTCTTCCGTTAAATCCACCATTTTAGAATCTAAAAATTGCACCCGTTTTTCTAATACCCTTTTCACGATGTCATGTCCTTTAGGTAATACTTCTATTCTTACTACCCTTTTATCTTTTTCATCCTTTTTTCTTACCACTAGTTGATTTTTTTCCATTCTATCAACTAGATCAGTTATTGTACTGCAGGCTAATGCCATCTTCTGGCTTAATTCCCCAATGGTCAATACCCCATTATTAATAAGAATTTGTAAAGCGCTAAATTGTGGAATTGTAATATTAAAATCGTTTAATATTTCCCTGCCTTTTAATCTTATAATGTAGTCTACTCTTCTCAAATACTTCTCAATATTAATTACATTATTACAAATATCATTATCGTTCAAAACAGCACCTCCATTCTTTTGTTTTTCAATCTTCCACTGATTAGGGAACAAAAATTTTAAACCCCTTTGGTTCAGCCTCAAAAATAGCTGGTAATTTACCACCATATTCACCGTCAATATCTATAACAACATCCTCAGTAGTATCTATTTTAATTTTTTTAGATTTGAAATAGGATACATTTGGATGGTTTACATGCTCTCCCCTAAATATATTTATAAATATCTGTGCTAAATCCTGCACTTCCGATTTTTTAATAATAACTACATCTAAATATCCATCTGATACATTGGCATCAGGAGCCAATCTTTTAAAACCTCCTATTGAAGCACTATTAGAAATTAAAAATAATAGAATATCCTCTTCCTTTGTATATTCTTCACTTTCAAATTTTACTCTAATAGGTTTAAATTTCTGCTTCGGTATCTCTTTTAAACCTTCTATATAATAAGCCATCCTTCCAAAAATAGCCTTTGCTTCTGGGGGTACTTGATAACCTACATTGGTTAAAAGACCACCAGCTGCAACGTTTATGAAATATTCATCATTTACCTTTCCTAAATCCACCTTTTTAATTTTCTTATTTTTTATCATGTTAAAAAAATCATCCATATTCCTTGGTAATTCCATATAGTTGGCAAAATCGTTCACTGTACCTGCTGATAATATTGCTACAGGAATCTTTCTATCACATTGAGCAATCCCTTTAGCCACTTCGTTTACAGTACCATCTCCACCGCATACAACAATAAAATCCCAATCTTCATTACAAGTTTTCATTGTTTCATACATGGCATCATGTTTTTTCATTGTGTTAAATTTACCAACAATATAACCATCATTTATTAAAAGATTACATAGGTAATCTACTCTTCTCTGAATAATCTGTCTTCCAGATGAAGGATTACATATGACTTTAACCTTCTCCATCTATATCAACCTCTCCTATTCCCGTGATTTCATTATATTTTAAACCCACTATATATAGTATACCAATAGATAACTCTTTATCAACACTATTAATAAAAGATAAATATAATGTTTTTCTATTATAGAAAAGAGAACCCCTCAGGGTTCTCAAATGAATTCTTTATCGGTTTTTAAATGCACTCTTAATGATATCTATTATCTCCACTATTAATGTTATGTAATCAGTTATATTTTTTATATTGTCTTGCAATGTAGAGGCAGTCCCACTTATACTATGGCCAACTACATCAATGGTATCAAAGACTACTTCACTAGTACTATCTATTTTTTCTGTTATTGAATTAGCATTGGATATTAAACCTACTACATCTGGTGATACTTGTTCAATTATAGTTTTTGTCTCTTCTGATATAGAATTTATATTTCCAGATATCTCTGGTAATTCCTTTAAAACAGTATCTATTTCTTTTTCGTTTTTCTCTGCTAATCTTTTGGCTTGAGATACTAGGCTATTGGCATTTTTAAGCAATACTATTAGATAACCTAGAACCCCTATTCCCAGTAGGAATAATATGAATCTTAATAATTCTTCAATTGTTATAGTAGCTGTCATATTTATCACCTGCTACATTTCCCTGTTGCTCTGGGGTTCTTCATCAACCTCAGGTTCTTCATCAACCTCAGGTTCTCTATCCGATTCAACTTTTCCTATTTTTACTTCAATCATATCTCTCTCTTTAAATTCTTTAACTTTCTCCTTTATTTCACCTCTAATTTTATCTTTTGCATCTATAATAGATTCCACCGAATCCTTTACAGATTTTTTCGCTGTATCCGTAGCTTCTTTAGTCTTTTTGGTTATATCACCTCTAGTTTCCTTTCCAGATTTGGGAGCAAAAAGAATTCCAGTAATGGCTCCTATAGCTGTTCCTAAAGCTATCTTTTTAGCAGTATCTACCTTTTCTTGTCGTTGTGCCTTTCTTTTCCTTTCGTTTAGTAAATCAATTAGTTTCATGCATAATCTCCCCTTTATATCTATTTTGAGTATTAATTACCCTAAAAACATGATGTTAATCAGTTTTGTAACAAAGTTTATAAATTAAGGGGAAGTATTATAATCTTATTTATTATCTAACTTTTTCAACATATCCTGTAACTTTCTTGCTTGATATCCGGATTCTTCAGCAAAATTTCTAAATAAATCTGCAACTTCTACATCTTGAACATTTTTAGCATACATTTCATAATCCCTAACCATTTCTTGAGCATCTAATATTTTTTTCTTTAACACTTCTTTTGTATTTATTTCCATCTTCAATCCTCCTAATTCTACTCTTATTTACTAGTTATTATTTATTTGTTCTTAATAATGGGTAACTAAGGTATAGAATTAGTATGAACAAATATATGTCCATTTTATACTTTAAAAAATTATTATTTCATTTATAATTATAGATATAGTTATTATTTTGAGCATCGAAATATTTTGATTAGGAGGATATTCATGAAAGCATTTAAAACCTTAAAAGATTTTTTTATTCGGAACAAATGGAATTATTTTTGGGGAATAATCTGGCTAATATTAATAGATTCAGTCCAGCTTATAGTTCCACAGATTTTAAGAACAGCTACTAACCTCCTTCAAGATAGGATGCTAACTCTTCAAGGATTGGCAAAATATAGTTTATATATTATATTGACTGGTTTTATTATTGCTATAGGTAGATATTTTTGGAGAATATATATATTAGGTACTTCAAGAAAAATGGAATATTATTTGAGAAAAAAGCTTTTTGGCCATTTATTAACTTTATCGCCTAACTATTATAACACTCATAAAACTGGTGATTTAATGGCCCATGCTACTAACGATATTAATGCAATAAGGCATGCTTTAGGACAAGGTATAATAATGCTCATCGATTCAATGTTTTTGACTTTATTAACTATATTTGTGATGATTAAGACTACTAATATAAAATTGACTATAATTGCCTTGTTTACACTACCCTTTATTACTATTATGGTGAAACAATTTGGAAAAGTAATACATAAAAGATTTCGTATAGTCCAAGAAGCTTTTTCCGACTTAACGGATGCGGCACAAGAAAGTTTTGCAGGAATTCGAGTAATAAAATCCTTCGTTCAAGAAGATTTAGTAGTAGAAAAGTTTACTAAAGTAAATGAAAATAATTTAGAAAAAAATCTACAATTAGTCAAAGTTACTGGAATTTTTCATCCATCAATTCAATTCATATCATCTATAAGTTTTTTTGTAGTTATCGTTTACGGTGGTAGACTTGTAATATTAGATATTATTTCTTTGGGAGATTTTATTGCTTTTAACAATTATTTGAGTCTTTTGATATGGCCTATGATGGCAATGGGTTGGTTGATTAACCTTTTACAAAGAGGAATAGCTTCTATGGAAAGAATTAATGCAATTTTAGAAGTAAAACCAGAAATTGTAGATTCTAAGAATGCAGTGACCTTAAACTCATTAGATGGTAAAATTCAATTCAAAAATGTATATTTTAAATATTCACAAAGTACAGATTATGTACTAAAAGACATTAATTTTACAATAGATAAAGGTAATACTTTAGCTATAGTTGGCAGAACTGGCAGCGGCAAAACTACTTTAATCAATTTACTATTGCGACTTCATGAAGTGGAAAAAGGAAGTATTCTATTGGATGAGATAGATATAAAAGATATTAAAGTAAAATCTATAAGAGATAATATAAGTTATGTACCTCAGGATAATTTTTTATTCACCACTACTATAAGAGAAAATATTGGATTTGCCTTTGATGAACCAATTGACGAAGGGTTAATGATACAGTCTTCCAAGTTGGCCCAAGTATATGACAATATTATGGATTTTCCTAATAACTTTGACACGGTTTTAGGAGAAAGAGGCGTAACTCTATCTGGCGGGCAAAAACAGAGGATATCCATAGCTAGAGCATTGGTAAAGGATGCACCCATATTAATATTAGATGATAGTCTCTCCAGTGTAGACACGGAAACAGAAGAAAAAATATTAAATCAATTAGAAAATACTACCAATGATAAAACTACTATAATAATTAGCCATAGGATTTCAACTGTAAAGGATGCTGATGAAATTATTGTTTTAGATGAAGGTAGGATTATAGAACGGGGAGACCATGATAAACTGTTAGAAATTGATGGACTATATAAATACTTATATGAAAAACAATTGTTAGAGGAAAAAATATCTAAGGACTAACTGGAGGGATATAATGAGTAAAAATTATCATGAAGATGAAATACTTGGAAAAGCTTATGATTCAAATTTGATGAAAAGGCTATTAAAATATGCTAAACCCTATTGGCATTTATTATCCTTGACTATAATACTAATGATGTTAGTCACTGGCCTTGAACTTATTAGGCCTTATCTTATAAAGGTAACCATAGATGATTATATAAACGGCTATAAAAAACTTATGTATGAAATGTCCATATCTGAACCATATAAAGGAACTGTTTATAATGGGAAAAAATATGTTAGATTGGATAGACTATCAGAGACTGAAAAGGAAGCATTAAAGAACAATCCTGTGAAACTTTTGATTAAAGAAAAAGATAATTATTATTTAATAAGTCCTGAAGACAGTAATTCTTCTCAAGGTCTCCAATTATCAAAATCTGATTATCAAAGTTTTAGAAAATATGATATAGATGGTTTAACTAAAATAGGTATTATATTTTTGATTGCCATTACTTTAGCTTTCATATTCAATTATTTACAAGTCTATATTCTTAATTACACTAGTCAAAAGATAATATTCAACATTAGACAGGATATATTCTCCCATATTCAAAATTTATCCATAGCCTATTTTGATAAAAATCCTGTAGGTAGATTGGTGACCAGAGTAACAAACGATACAGAAAATTTAAATGAAATGTATACTGGTGTACTGGTGAACTTGTTTAAAGATATATTTATATTAGGTGGAATAATGATAATTATGATTAAAATGGATTTTAAATTAGCATTAGTATCCTTTGCATTAGTTCCGTTAATACTTATTGCTTCCATAATCTTTAGAAAAAAAATTAGAGAAGTATATAGACTCGGTCGGGTTCAATTGGCTAAAATAAACTCTACCTTAAATGAAAATATTACTGGTATGAAAACCATTCAAATATTTAAAAAAGAGGAGAAAATATTTACTCAATTTGATAAAATAAATAATGACTATTTAAATACTGCAAAAAGAGAGATAGGGCTTTATGCTATATTCAGACCATCAATTGAAGTAATTCGCTCTCTAGGATTGGCCCTTTTAATATATTATGGAGGACATCAGGTACTATCAGGAGTCATTGAATTTGGGGTGCTATATGCTTTTATAGATTATTTACAAAGATTTTTTCAACCCATATTAGATATTACTGAAAAATATAATATTCTCCAATCAGCTATGGCTTCTAGCGAAAGAATATTTATGATTTTAGATGAAAAAACCCAGGTTGACAATATTGATAAACCAATACCTATTACTCATTGCAATGGAAAAATTGAATTCAAAAATGTATGGTTTGCCTATGAAGAAGAAAATTGGGTATTGAAAGATGTAAGCTTTACCATATACCCTGGAGAAACAGTGGCCTTTGTCGGAGCAACCGGTGCAGGTAAATCTTCTATTATTAATTTAATTACTCGCTTTTATGATATACAAAAAGGGGAGATACTAATTGACGGTGTAAGTATAAAGAATTATGATAAATATGAATTGCGAAAGCATATTGGAGTGGTACTGCAAGATGTCTTTCTTTTTACTGGTACCATTAAAGACAATATAAGATTGAATAATAAAAATATCCAAGATGATGAAATAGTGGAAATGGCAAAACATGTTAATGCTCACCATTTTATTAAAAAGTTACCTCATCAATATGAAGAGCCCGTAATGGAAAGAGGGTCTACTTTATCCGCTGGTGAGAGACAATTATTGGCCTTTGCTAGAACTTTGGCCTTTAACCCTAGTATTTTAATCCTAGATGAAGCAACTTCAAATATTGATACTGAAACGGAATTGTTGATACAAGATGCATTATCTAAATTAATAAAGAATAGAACAACTATAGCTGTAGCTCATAGACTATCAACTATTCAAAACTCAGATAAAATAATAGTATTAAGTAAAGGAGTTATTAAGGAAATGGGAAATCATCAAGAATTGTTAGATAAAGAAGGTATCTATTATGATTTATATAGACTACAGTTTAAAGAGGACTATTTTGCATAGCCTAACTAATAATGATTTTAATAAATATAATAGGAGTGTTGAATATGTATGATTGTCATATCCATAGTGATTTCTCTATAGATGGGAAATATTTAATGGAAGAAATGGTACTAGGAGCAATTAATAAAAATATGAAAAGTATTTGCTTTACAGATCATATAGATTTTGATGTAACTGAAAACAGGATTGATATTGACTTTAGACCAAATGATTATTTCAAAAAAATAAAGCAAGTGAAATATAAATATATAAGTGAAATTGAAATATTAGCTGGAGTTGAAATCGGTATTCAGCCCCATCTATGTAATAGATATAATAAATTTATTAACAATAATCCCTTTGACTTTGTCATAATGTCTGTACATACTATTGAAGGAAAAGATATACATTCAGATAATTTCACTTACGATAAAAAGCCTATAGAAGCTTTAAATATATATTATGATTATCTGTATCAAAGTATAAAAAGCTACAATAATTATGATGTAATTGGACATATAGACTATATAGACAGATATTTTGCTGATTTTACACAAATACCCGACTTTAATGAATATTATCCCTATGTAAAAAAGGTTCTAGAATTAATAATTCACCAAGGTAAGGGCATTGAAATCAATACAGCAGGGATGAAATATGGATTAGAATATTATCACCCTAAAATAGAAATATTAAAATTGTATAAAGATTTAGGTGGTGAAATAATTACAGTAGGTTCTGATGCCCATAAGCCAGAATTTATAGGCTACGAATATAAGGAAGTTGAAAAACTTCTTCGTGAATTAGGGTTTAAATATATCTATATCTACAAAGAAAGGAAAAAATACCCCATACATATAGGTTAAAGTTCTTTCCTTTCAATTGAATAATTTTCTCTAATACCACAATTAGGACATTGATAAGTATGAACACATTCTTCTCTTTTCACACCATCAACAAAATGGGTTATTTCATCTAATAAATAGGGGCTGTAATCGTCCATAAGGTTTACTAGTGGCCCTTTATCCACCATGGTGGAATTACATTGGGAACAATTAAAATCTACTTTATACAATCCATTGCATAATGGACATATGGATTTCATTGTAATTCTCCTTTGCCCAAATTAAAATCTCTATTTATTGTTTACTTAATTGGATTATAATATACAAAATTCTCCTAGGTGTACACCTAAGAGAATTTTGTATTCCCACAGTGCCGTCCTTCCAATTAATTCACACCCGCCTCTCACAAGGTGGGTGCCCTGTCAACAGCTTGAAGCTTCCATGCAAAGAAGGCCTGCTCTACACTGCTGAACTCGAACTCCCGTGTCTACTATGTCGGTTGAATTATTTGGACTAACGCACACCGCAGAAATATTTTGTATATATATTATACCCTTTTTATATATAATCTGCAAGTGGATGATATGATTTTTACTGTGGTTCTTTGGCTATATTGCTAATATATGGTTTATTTCTTCTTCATTTAATGATTCTTTATCTATTAGTTTATTTGCAATTAAATCTAAATATTTTTTGTTCTCCTTTAATATTTCCTTTGTATCTATATAAAAATTTTCTAACATCTCTTTTGTTCTTTCCATTAGAGAAATATCTGTGTTTAAATTGCTATTTAAGATAATATCATAGCTTATTAAACCTAATTGCTCATCCATTCCATAAGAACCAATCATTGCCAAAGTCATTTCTGTGGCTTTTTGTAGGTCGGAAGAGGCTCCTGTAGTTATATTAGCTTTACCAAAAATAATTTCCTCTGCTGCCCTTCCTCCCAATGCAATCATAATATTTGAGATAATATCTTTTTTTGTTTGATACATCCTATCTGGGGGTATGTTTAAGCTAAATCCTCCCATACCTTTAGTACTTGGTATAATGCTAACCTTTGTAACTCGGTTTGAATTAGATAATTTCTTGGCTACCAAAGCATGTCCTGCTTCATGATAGGCTGTAATCTCCTTATCTTCTAGAGAAATATTACTTCTATCCTTTTTTTCTTCCCCTACTAATACTGTAAAATATGCTTTGTTAATATGTTCCATAGTAATCTTTTTATCTTTATTTCTAGCTGCTATCATTGCAGATTCATTCATCAAATTTTCAAGTTTAGCTCCACTAAAGTAGACGGTTTCTAAAGCAATTTTTCGTAAATCTACATCTTTAGATATTGGTTTATTTCTGCTATGAAGCTCTAATATAGCCAACCTAGCATTTACATCTGGTAAACCAACTTCTATTTGTCTATCAAACCTGCCTGGCCTTAATAAGGCCTCATCTAGAGTATCAATTCGATTAGTTGCTGCCAATACAAGTATCCCTTCATTGCCTTTAAATCCGGACATTTCTGTTAATAAAGCATTTAATGTCCTATCTCCTTCTTCGCTTCCATTATGAGAATTTACTCCTTTTCTTTTTTTCCCTAAAGAGTCTATTTCATCAATGAATATGACAGATTTACCATTTTCTTTAGCTTTTTTAAATAATTCTCTTATCCTACTAGCACCTAAACCAGCATAAACTTGTATAAAGTCCGACCCTGAAGCTGCATAAAAAGGAACTTTTGCTTCAGAAGCTAAAGCTTTAGCCAATAAAGTTTTTCCCGTTCCAGGAGGTCCATATAGTAATACTCCTCTTGGTAATCTGGCACCATATTTAATATATTTTTCAGGTTCTTGTATAAAATCTACTAATTCCTTTAAAGACTCTTTGGCTTCTTCGTTACCAGCTACATCATCAAAGGTTATATTGCCTGTATGGCAGTCTTCTGTATCTAAATTTGACATAGTTGCCATCTCTTTTTCTGCTTGTTTCGAACTGTTTTTAATTAATAATGCTACTCCTCCTATTCCTATCATCATAAGAAGAAAGCTTACCCCTTGATTTATTATTCCATTTTTATCTCCTTCTGCTACTTTAACATTATTTAGCAGCAAATATTCCTTAAAATTTTCTGTTCGAGGATTATCCGTAGCAAATTTAGTTCCGTTCTTTAACTTACCAGCCAGCTTATCAGAGTCTCTTATCTCAATTTCATCTACTTGACCTTTTTCAACATAATCTAAAAATTTTTTATACTGAATTTCTTCATATCCTTTATCTCTATTTGTATAAAAATATATACTTGAAAACAATCCAATGGATATAATTAAAACTAATAATAGTTTTATTTTTCCATTAATTCTCATAATATTTCCTCCTTGGTTTACATAATACTATAAAAATTATATCACTAGATATAGTCCTTGTCCATTTCATAAATTTGCCAATAAAAATTGAGATTCTTCACTAAGCTCAGATTACTATGGTTGTTACCCTATGGTATTTAACCCTATTCCGAGTAAAATAAAGAATCTCAAATATTAATTATCTATAATCCATTAGTTAGTCTCTACCTAAAATATGCAATATTCTATCTAGTTTTTTTTGCTGCTCTTCATTTAGCATAGGCCTTATACTATTTAATTTTTCAAATATCTGTTCATACTCTTCTAAACTCATTTCAGACTCCATCTGTTCATTAACCCTTATTATTTCCACAAATACATCATCTTCAGACTTATCAGAATAGGCCTTAGTCAATCCTTCTATCAACTCTATTTGCTCTTGTGAAGGTTGAAAATCTTTAATCTCTTTGGCTACCTTTTTGATATCATCATTTTTCCCCATTTTATTACCCCCTTATATATTCTAATCTAATTTATGAACTAGACTAAAAATATATTACAATAAAATTTTGTAACCTTTATTCATATAACAGCATAGAATAGATATATATCTATTTGATTCTAGGAGGATTTGCTATGTCTCATGGAATTGTTATTATTTTAATGTTAATGCTATTTAAAAATAGGGATAATAATGTTCCTAATCTGTTAGATAATACATTTAAACCTATAGACTTAGATGTATCCATTACTATGGAAAAAATACAGCTGATAAAAAAGATTGGTCCTTATTTTCCCGAAGAAATAATACCTTCTATAAATAAAGCATTAATGGTTACAGAAAAGATAATTAAACTTTATCAAACTATAGAATTCATTCAATTTTCAGAAGCTAATTATATACAGAATACCATTCCTGTTGAAAATAATCAGGAAAGGTTAAGTTACATAGCACAAACTATAAAAAAAGAATTTTCAAAAGAAGAGATAAACAAAATGGGTACTTCAATAGAAATGGTTCTAACTATAGACAGATTTAATAAGTTATTTATTATACTAAATTCGATTATGACAAATCCAGACCATATAAAGGACCCTACTAATATAATAAAATTAATGGAACCTTTGATGGATGGTAAAGATGAAAAAGAAATAAAGCAAATCAAAGATATAACTAAAATGCTAGAAATATTACAAACATTAGATTCACCCAAAAAGTCTACAGAAAAAAAAGAAGATAATTAATGTAAAGCTTTAGCACTTTGATTCAAGTGCTAAAGCTTTACATTATATTAAGAATCATTTAAATGATTTATCAAATTAACAATATCCTTAGGTAGTGGAGCTTTAAACTCAATAATCTCTTTACTCCTAGGAAGTTTAGCCTTTAAATAATGGGAGTGTAAAGCTTGCCTTTCTATATATTCACTAGGTTCATAATATAGAGTATCACCTATAATAGGATGGCCAATATGGCTTAGATGAACTCTTATTTGATGGCTTCTACCAGTAAGTATTTGAACATCCAAAAGACTAGTTTCTTTATATCTTTCTAATACCTTGTATTTGGTTAATGCATCTTTTCCTTTTGGAGTAACAGTTTTTTTAATACTCTGTTCTTCTTCCCTTCCTATAGGTAAATCGATAATACCTTGGTCTTTTTCTACAACTCCTGCTACTACAACCATATATTTTTTCTCTACCTCGTTGTTTTCAAATTGTAATGCCATTTGTTGATGGGCAAAAGGAGATTTAGCTACCAGCAAAATGCCAGAAGTATCCATATCCAACCTGTTAATAAATCTTATTTTTTTATTAATCCCTTTAGTTTTAAAATAATAGCTTATACCGTTAGAAATGGTATTTTTTTGGTGACTTTTCGTTTGATGAACCACCGTATAAGGTTGTTTGTTTATTACCAGTAAATCAACATCTTCATATATGATATCTAAAGGAATAGGTTCAGGTAGAATATTTTCTACTTCATCTACCATTCTTATTGATACAATATCTCCTTCCTTTAACAAATTATCCTTCCTTTTAAACACTCCATTAATAAATACGTTTTTTCCCCTATATAATCGCCTAAAAAATCTTCCTGATATTTTGTTATTAAATAAAAATTCTTCTAATGATTCACCACTTTTTTCTACATGAAATACAATTACATTTTCACTATTCTTTAATAAATTCATCTTACCCTCCAAATGATAGAACTTTTATTGTATAATATAGCTACAGTTTATTATATCAATGATATAATAAAATTTAATGACATACAAGTTTGGAGGGAAAATTTTTGAGTCTTGCTAACAATAAAAGGATTATAAATGTTATTTCCAATTATAATCCTGCTTCAAAAAAAACTTATAGTTTATTAATTGAAAAGTTGAATAATAATGGCTTTGTTGTCCCTGAAAAATACGATAATAAGGCAGAATTAAATATTTGTATCGGTGGAGATGGAGCTTTTTTAAGAACTGTGCATAAATATCAATTCCCCAATATTCCTTTTATTGGAATTAATACTGGACATTTAGGTTTTTTTCAAGAAATACTCCCAGAGCATATTGATGAATTCATAAGAAAATATATGGACAATGACTATGTTATTGAAGAAATCTTTTTGGTAAGAGCTAACATATGTACACATACAGATTGTTTTGAATTATATGGTGTAAATGAAATAGTCATAAAGGGGATTAAATCTAAAGTAGTCCATTTAGAAATATTTATCGATGGAAATCATTTAGAAAAGTTTTGTGGAGACGGTATTATTGTATCTACACCTGTTGGAAGTACAGCTTATAGCTTTTCCAGCGGTGGTAGTATAGTATATCCCTCATTGAAGACTTTACAGATTACTCCCCTTTCACCTATTAGTTCTAGAGCTTACCGTTCTTTACCTAATAGTGCTATTGTACCAGGAGATATTCCAATAACTATTGAACCTGAATATCGTTATGAAAATTCAATATTAATCGTTGTTGATGGATTTGAGATTAGGTATGATAATATAACCAAAATAGATTTTATAATTCCAAAGAAAACCATATCAAAATTAAACTTTGATAAAAATATGTACTGGAATAATTTGAAGAGCAAGTTTTTGTAGAAAAAATTCAGGCAGACTTATTATGATAATATGGTCTGCCTTTTTTGTTCATACTATTTAATTGTATTTAAAGCCTCTATCATTATATTTCTTGCCAAGGGTGCTGCAGCTTTACCTCCAGAGCTACCTTCCTCTTCTAAAACTACAGCAACTGCAATCTGAGGATTGTCTGCTGGAGCAAAACCTATAAACCAAGCATGAGTTTTACCTGATGGGTTTTCAGCAGTACCAGTTTTGCCAGCTACCCTAATATTCTTAATACTTGCATTTTTAGATGTTCCTCTTTTTACACCTTCTACCATCATGTTTTTCACTTCATTTGCTGTAAAAATATCCGTTCCTTTAGAGACACTTTGAGGTTGGTGATGCTTTATCACCTTTCCTTCAGGTGATATAATTTCTTTAACTAAAATAGGTTCTACAATATCTCCTTTGTTTGCAATGCCAGAAGCTACCATTGCCATATTTAATGGAGTTATCAAAACCTTTCCCTGCCCAATACTTGCAGCTGCAATATCAGTTTTGCCAATATTATCCTTATAAGGAAAAATAGATTTTGATGTTGGCAAATCAAATGGAATCTTTTTATTTATCATAAACCTATCAGCAACTTCCCCTAATTTTTCCTTTCCAATTATTACACCTTTTTCTGCAAAATAGGTATTGCAGGATTTAACCAATGCATCTTCTAGATTTAATTTACCATGAGCTTTCCCTTCATAATCCTTTAGTACATAGCCATCAATCTTTGTACTGCCACTACATTCATACTCTCTATCTAAATCAGTGGTTTCTATAGCTGCTATGGTTGTAATTACCTTAAATGTTGAACCAGGGGTGTATAATCCAGAGGTTGCTCTATTTAATAGAGGACTACTTTCGTCTTCAACGATGTTATTCCAATTCTCTTTAAGGTTTGAGGGGTTAAAATCTGGTAAACTAACCATGGCATATATTTCACCAGTGCTTGGATTCATAGCCACTATTGATCCTTTCTTTCCCTTTAAAAGACTTCTAGTATATTCTTGAAGATGGTGGTCTATTGTAAGTTTTAATGTATTTCCTTCTGTATTTGGTATTACTATATTTTTCAACTCCTTTAAAGGAGTTGAATCACTAATATTTAGCAAGGCATTATTGTATTCTAATTCTAATCCTACCTTTCCATATTCTCTGTAGCTATAACCAATAATATGGCTATATAAATTACCATAATTATAAATCCTTTTATAGGTTTCTCCATCCTTTTCACTATAGGCTAATATCTTTCCATCTCTATCTATAATAGAACCTCTCAATATCTTCTCTTCATTTATCCATAATCGTTTATTATAGCTATTCATCTTTATGGCTTCAGCCTTAAATATTTGAAAATAGCTTAAATATGCCACTAGGCTAACGAATAATATACAAATTCCTACTAGTACAGTAATTATTCTTTTAAGTTCTTTATCCATTTTTTTCCTCCTCAAAATCCAACTCTTCAGAAGCCACTTGAAGAATCCCTAAAGCTATAAAACTTGATAACATAGAACTACCACCATAACTAACAAATGGTATAGTAATGCCAGTCAAAGGAATCATCTTCAATACCCCTCCAAATATTATAAATGATTGGATTCCAAATAATATGCTAATACCTAGAGCAACTATTCTATAAAATTTATTTTCTTGCTTGATTGAAATTTTAAAACCCCTATAAACCAAGATTAAAAACAGCATTATAATGCCTATCCCAGTGAATATTCCCATTTCTTCACATATGGCTGAAAAAATAAAATCCGTATGAACTTCAGGAATAAAATCTGGGTAACCTAATCCAATTCCAGTTCCAAAAAATCCGCCCTCAGCAATAGCAAACAAGGACTGGGTAATTTGATAACCTTTATTATCTATATATTTCCATGGATTTATCCAAGTTTCAAATCTAATCTTAACATGTGGAAACATGAGATACCCTAATAATCCACTTACCATAAAAATCAAAAGGTTGTATAATACCAACTTCCTGTTTTCCTCATAGATAAATTGGAGAGCTAAAAACACGGTGTAAAATATTAATACCGTACCCAAATCCCTTTGTAAAAATAAGAAGAAAATAAATATATACATTAGCCCCATTAAATAATAAGGGCCATATTTCTTTTCTTTATATTTTTCATAATTAGCATAATAAGAACTAATTAGAAAAATTATCAATATTTTAATTATTTCTGAAGGTTGAAAACCAAATCCACCAATTGTTATCCAATTAATAGAACCCTTTGTAGGAGTACCCAATAACAAAGTTAGAATAAACAAAACAATTGGGGCAATCCCATAAATCCAAATCCACTCTTCCCATCCTTTTATCTTTTTAAAAATAAAATAGGTAATAAAAAATATAATAATTCCCATTCCTATCCAAAGAACTTGTTTTATGCCTAAGAATGGCTCTATCCTATAGATCATAATAACACCAATACTTATAAGCATAGTAACTATTAGAAATATATAGTTATCTCCTGTTGATATACGCAACAATATAAAATTGGATATATAAACAATAAAAATAAGGGCTATAGCATAAATTATTGTAAGTTTATCTAAATTATCCTTATCGTATATAAAAAGAAGTAATAATGCCATTAGTTCGAACAACATTAGTAGATTACGTGGTAATTTATAATTAACCTTTTTATTTAGCATATTTTATATCCCTACTCTCTACCTACATATAGAAATTCTACTTGTCCTACTCTTATTCTATCGCCATTTTTCAATTTAACTACATCCATAATTTTGTCACCATTAAGATAAGTACCATTGGCACTACCTAAATCCTCTAAATAATAATTTCCTTCATCTTTTGTTATTTTTAAATGTTCCTTTGAAATATATGGGTCCTTTATTATAATTTCATTATCCTTTCCCCTACCTAAATAAGCCTCATCATCTAAATGATAATATTCTTTCACCTTAAATGGTAAAGTATCCTTTTTATTTACAAGTTTTAAATAGGTACTATCATCTAATGGTGTTGTATCTATTCCTCTAATATCTAGGTATATAAGCCTTATTATACTCAATATAAATAGATAAATTATTACAATAAATATATATTTAAAAATCAAAGAAAATATATTATACATTTTAGTCCTCCAAATTTATTCTATCCTTCTATTAATGTTATCACAAAGATTATATATTGTGAATTAATTTAAACTATAAGTTATATTTAATTTTATCCAATTATCTGTTAAAATAGTATCTAACATAAATCAATTGTTAAGAGGAGGAAATATATGAATAAAAAATTGAAGCGGTCTAGTACTGATAAAATTCTAGCAGGAGTCTGTGGTGGAATAGGAGAATATTTCAATGTAGACCCGGTAATTGTACGTATCCTTTGGGTATTGATTAGTTTTATGCCTGGAGGACCAGGACTACTAGCCTATGTAGTCTGTGCATTAATAATTCCTGAAGACAATGGAGTAATATATCAGGATACCGATAGTAATCCAAGTACGAAAAACACCCCTATTTTCATCGGTATTGCCTTAATTATCGTAGGAGGATATTTGCTAGCCAGACTTATATTACCTCAACATGTCTTTAGATTCTTCAATATCTTTAGATATTGGCCAATTTTACTAGTTTTAGCAGGTATCTATATAATAGTCAATAATAAACACTAAATAGGAGCACATCTTGTTATTGCCGTTCTTTGCTAGTCTAAATATGGAAAGCCTATAAGGTGTATTTTTTAACTATCAACTGGAAATAATATGAATAAATAAATTAGGAAGGTAGTGGTACTATGAGAATCCCTGAACATATAGGGATTATCCCTGACGGCAATAGAAGATGGGCTTTGAAAAATGGTCTTTCTAAAGAGAAGGGCTACAAAGAAGGCCTAAAACCAGGTTTAGAACTATTTAAATTATGCGAAAAAGTGGGAGTAAAAGAATTAACCTATTATGGATTTACTGTAGACAATACTAAACGCCCAAAAATTCAACGATTGGCCTTTACCCGTGCTTGTGTGGAGGCGGTTAATATCTTGGCAAGAGAAAATGCCTCTTTACTAGTGGTAGGCAATACGGATTCAGAAATGTTTCCTAAATCTTTAATCCCCTTTACCATAAAAAGACAAATATTTGGTAATGGAGGTATAAAGGTAAATTTCCTAGTTAATTATGGATGGCAATGGGATTTAAAGGATTATTTCATCTCAGATGATAAAAACCCCAATTTAACCCAGTTAATAAAATCTAGGGATATTTCTAGAGTAGATCTAATCATCCGTTGGGGTGGGAGAAGAAGATTGAGTGGTTTCCCTCCATTGCAAGCGGTATATGCGGATTTTTATGTAATAGATGATTATTGGCCTGATTTTAAACCAGAACATTTTTACGCAGCCCTAGATTGGTATGATAATCAGGATATAACCTTAGGAGGTTAAGCCTCCTTTTTTTGTTGCCTAAATTATAATAAAATGCTAAAATTAATACACTAAAGGTAAGGAGGATGGAAATGAAAAATTATGGAGTATTTGACATTTTAGGGCCTGTGATGATTGGACCTTCTAGCTCCCATACAGCAGGAGCTACAAGGCTAGGTAAAATTGGAAGTGAGATTGCAGATAAACTGTTTAACAAGGTAACATTCTATCTTCATGGTTCCTTCGCCAAAACCTATAAAGGTCACGGTACTGATAGAGCCTTAGTAGCAGGCATCCTTGGAATGGATCCTTCTGATGAAAGAATAAAAGATTCTTTAAATATTGCAAAAGATAAAGGAATAGATATCGAGTTTATAGAAGCGGATTTAGGATATGAGCATCCAAATACTGTTAAAATTGTGTTTCATTATAGGGATAAAGATGATTATTATATAACAGGCTCTTCCATCGGTGGAGGCAATATCCTGATTACCAATATAAATGGAAACAAAGTGGAATTTACCGGTGATTATCCAACTATATTAATAAAATATAAGGATCAAAAGGGTTCTATAAGTAGGATAAGCTCAATCCTCTCAAATGAAGATATCAATATTGCCACTATGAAAGTATCACGGGAAGGTAAAATTGCAACTATGGTTATGGAAATAGATAGCCCAATAAAAGGTAAGATAATAGATAGCATATCATCTCTGGATGAAATTATATATATTACGGGTATCAACCCCATAGGGAGGTCTTAGTCTATGTTTAACAAAGGAAAAGAACTATTAAAATTATGTAAAGAACAAAATAAAAAAATATGGGAAATAGTTATAGAAAAGGAAATGGATAATAATGATATATCCTATGATGAGCTTATGGAAAATATGAAATTTGTTTTAGATACTATGATAAATTCCGCTAATTACGGTCTAGATAAAGAGATTATTTCTGTATCTAAGCTTACTGGTGGAGATGCAAAAAAATTAGAGGATTATAAAAATAAAGGCAATACCATTTGTGGAGATCTGATGAATTCTGCCATGGCCAAAGCCTTATCTACTTCAGAGGTCAATGCATCTATGGGTCGAATTGTGGCTGCACCAACTGCTGGTGCTTCAGGTATATTGCCTAGTGCAATTATTACAGTTAAAAATAAGTTTAATCTAAGGGAAAAAGATATGATCTATGGACTGTTTACAGCCGGAGGAATAGGTGAAATAATAGCAAAAAATGCTACTATATCTGGGGCGGAAGGAGGTTGTCAAGCAGAATGTGGAGTTGCTAGCGCCATGGCTGCTGCAGCTATTGTAGAGATGATAGGTGGAGATGTGGAAACCGCTTTAAATGCAGCCTCTTTTTCTCTAATAAATATTATGGGATTAGTTTGTGACCCTGTGGCAGGTCTAGTAGAATTTCCCTGCGCATTGCGCAATGCTTCTGGTGTGGCTAATGCTTTAATATCTGCCGATTTAGCCATGGCAGGGATTAAATCATTGGTACCCTTTGATGAGGTAGTAGAAGCCATGTATAGGGTAGGCAAAACTATGCCTGAATCCTTGAGGGAAACTGCATTAGGTGGAGTGGCTGCTACTCCAACGGGAGAGGAATTTAAAAGGAGGTTACTATGAGCAAAGCCTATAATGAAATTTATAAATTGATTTTAAACGAATTAGAAAGAGGATATTTAAAACTTTACCATAAAGATTTATTACAATTTATCCAAAGGAATGATTTTAAGATTAAATTAAATAATATAATCTCCAAGAATAAATATGATGCTCTTTCTTTAATGGAATTATTATATCCATTATATGTTAAATATCGCGAATCTCCAAAAATAGATTGGCTAAAATATATTTTTGATTATGTTCTAAGTTTGTCCTTTCCCGAAAAGGTTTCTAGAAAATTTGAAGAAGAATTAAATCCTTTAGTCTTCCTTTACTTAAACCTATTGCGTATTTTTTCCTGTTTTGAAATAAGATATGATAAAAGCAGCTTTTTACATAAATATCCTATAGGTTTTCTAGAATCGGAAGAGGAAAGAAATACAAAATTTCTAGATGAATATTTAATTTTTAAAAATGCCTTTTTAGATAACTGGATATATGAATTAATGAAAATGGATTTATCCCTGACTAATCACAATACTATAGACCATGTGGTTGGAGTAAACCATCTTAGCCTTAATATAGGGAGACAACTTAAAATCTTAGGATTACCCATTGATTTAGGCATTATAGTAGGTGCAGGATTAGGCCATGATATAGGTAAATATGGGGTAAGAGAAGAGGATATAGACAGAGTACCCTATCTCCACTACTACTACACTGAAAAATGGTTTAATCGATTAGGTATAGAAAAAACTGGTCATATTGCCACCAATCACTCTACCTGGGATTTAGAACTGGAAAATTTACCTCTTGAATCTCTAGTTTTAATATATGCAGATTTCAGAGTTAAGAACAAGAAATATAAAAATTATTACAAAATGCATATATACACTTTAGAAGAAGCTTACGATATTATACTTAATAAATTGGATAATTTAGATTCTAAAAAAGAACAGAGGTATGAAAAAGTATATAAGAAACTTAAAGATTTTGAAAACTATATGTTAAGTTTAGGAGTAAATACGGATTTAGCAAAAAGTATTCCCCAAAGAAAAACTTTAAAACCCTATCCTTTAATGGACAATGAGGAAATTGTTGAAAATATTAAATATTTTGCAATAGAACATAATATAAATTTAATGGCCAAGCTATTAGATGATGTGGGTTTCAACAATATATTAGAAATGGCTAGGTCCGAATATAATTGGAGAAAGCTTAGATTATATCTTCAGATTTTTAATGAATATTCTACTTACTTGACTCAAAGACAAAAAATAGTAACTTTGCATTTTCTAACAGACCTATTATTCCATAAGGAAGAAGATATTCGGAAAGAAGCAGCAGAATTAATAGGACTGTTGATTAGCCAATATGATGAAGAATATAGAAAGGAAGTACCAGAGGCTATTAAAAGGCATAATCCTGAAACAACTAGCTTAAAAGTCTTGAAAAAACTATTAAATTATATTCTATATCCAGAACACAAAATGGCTGAATCCCATTTAGAGTGGCAATATAATTTAAAAACTATTATTAAATCCTTATTCTATAATTCTAGAATAGAAAATTATGAAAAATATTCAAAACTGTTAATTAATTATTATGATTGTTACCAATCCATGTCTCCAATTAATCAACTTTATTTATCTCAAACTTTAAAATATATTCCCCTACTCTATTTAGATGATAGGGATTTAAAAAGACTCCATGAATATACAATAAACCAACTAAATTCAAATATTTTGGAAATTAGATTGACAGTTTTAGATATAATTGACGAAATCTTCGAAGAATTAAAAGAAAATAAGAAATTTGTAATCCTTCTAAAAAATTGGATGCTAGATAATTTACAGATTTCACCTTATGCATCTGAAAACTATTTAAAATATAAACTAGCCCTGAAACTCGATATGGAACCCCATATCCTGAAACATCTAGAATTTAATTATAAAAAGGTAGAAGAAAATATTTCAGAAATATTTCTAACAAACTTAAAAACTGCAACAGAGTGGATGAATAAAAAAGTAAATATCGATATCTTATATGATCAGGTAAAGAGATCCTCAGATTCTTATGGCCTCCATACTGGTATGCATTTTTGCAATCTATTAAAAGTTAGCGCTATAGAAAAAGTACGTAATTATGCTGGACATACTTTATTGCATATATTTGAATTTTTATCCCAAGAGGAGAGAAATGATATAGCTGTTGAACTTCTTAGGGCTTTAGAGATGCAAAACTACCAATTTACTAAATATATACCAAATTATTTAGGCCAACTACTTTTATACCTTCAACCTACTGAATTAGATGAGATAATCGATGATTTCGAAGAAAAAATTCGGCAGTCTAACACCCAAATAGTATTCTTGCTATTAAAAACTATAGGTATATGTATTGAAAATTATCCTAAATATGGCAAAAAGTTTAAAGAGGAAAAAGAATTTAACGAGAAACGGTTAGATAGGCTTCTAGGGCTATTATTAAACGGAATGGCCTCCTTTGATGAAGAAATAAAGGCAGAATCCTTTAGAATTATTGGCAGTCAAATTTTCAATTCTAATAGACTACTACTGAAAGAAAAATATTTTATATTTACTAGAATAGGAAAAAAAGTACTGACATTATTGACAAAAAAGGAAGATGATGAGTTTATTTTTCTTAACAACTCTGCTTCATTAAACAGTATATATAGATTTATATTGGATTACGAATTTATTTATGGTCCTATTGAATTAATTAGCAATAAAAAGGTAGCCTTCTTCCCTGGAAGTTTTGATCCCTTTTCCCTTAGTCATAAGAAGATTGCTACAGAAATAAAGAGACAAGGCTTTGAAGTCTATTTAGCAGTAGATGAGTTCTCCTGGTCTAAAAGAACTCAACCTCATAGATTTAGAAGGGATATTATAAATATGACCATTGCTCATGAAAGAAACATATTCCTATTTCCTAGTGAGATACCTGTCAACATAAGTAATTACAAGGATTTAATTAAGCTAAAGTCCCTCTTTAATAATAGAACTGAGATCATAAACAATATTAATGACAATTTGATTCAATATCTAAATAATAAATTTGGCCATAGAATAGATGTGAATGTCATTTATGAATTGAGAAATAAACTCAATCCAGTAGTACTGTTGATTAAAGAGACCAAAAGCAATTCTATCCTTGGATTTTCAATCTTCTATTGGGTTAGAAATATTATGTTGTATGATGAATTCCAAAATACCAATATAACGGAGTATTTTAGGCAGCATTCAAAAGGTAGATTAGTTCTAATTTCTGGAATATATACAGAAAACAATGACTACCATACTGCTGAAATCATATTAAATGAAACTTTAGCTTATTGCATAAGTTTAGACTATAATTATGCCATATTTAAAAATTGTTTAACCCATCATAATAAGAAATATATAGAAGAAAACTTAAAACATCAAGGTTTTATAGAGACTCCCTTTACCCATAATGGCTGTCCCATTTTTATGGTTGACATGAATAATCCTATGACCTTAAATCAAGATTTGGAAAACCTCTTAAAACCTCCTTTTGAAAATAATCTAGAATTGAAGAAAATAATCTATATTGGGAGAAAAAAATTGAAAGAGGCTATTTCAAGTTTATATCCGGGAGAATTATTGCTATCTTTCAATAGGGATATGATATATAGCAAACTAATTCAAAAAATCTGCGATGCTAATGAAGTCTCTATAACACAAAAAAGAAACAGGGTTTTAGGACCTAATATATGTGTACCTTTTGGATCTATACTAAATGGTACCATATTACCCAATACTATTACCAAAACCATGCATACAGAGAAAATATTTAATCCTAGCATAGATAATTTTACCATCGAAGCATTCCCAAATTATTTAAGCTTAGAAAATCAATCAAAGGTGTTGGAATCCTTCGATAGGCCTGTGATTTTAGTAGATGATCTTCTCCATAAGGGGTATAGATTGAATGTAATTGAACCCTTGTTAAGAAAGACCCAAGTTCATATTAAAAAGGTAATAGTAGGGATTCTAACCGGTAGAGGAAGTGAAATAGGAAAGGTAAAAAACATCGATGTAGACAGCGCCTATTTTGTGCCTAATTTAAAACTCTGGTTTAATGAAAGTGACCAATATCCCTTTATAGGTGGGGATATGGTGCTTAGGGATGGAGCGACTCAAGATTATTTAATATCAAGTATCAATTTAATACTACCTTATATTTCACCAAGTTTTATAAAAAATACTTCTACCAAAAATATATATAGATTATCTGAAACCTGTTTAATCAATACAATAGAGATATTTAAAGTAATAGAAAAGGTTTATCAAGAAATAAATGAAAAAAATTTAATAATAAAAAATCTAGGGGAAATATTGGTATCTCCAAGAAGGCCAGATACCTATAAAAGTATGGACTCCCTTATTAATCTAAAGCCTTCCTCTTGTTTAGAGGCAGATTTAGAACATCTTAAAAGGATAGAAAATATTGTTAATAGATAGTCTTTATAAAAGGTGATAAATATGATTAATTATTATGAATACAAAGGAAAATATTTTTTCTCTTTCCAAGAATATGATAATTTTAATAAAATCCATGAAGAAGAAGTGAAAAAAGATAGAGGAAAATTATATTTTTTGAATAGGCTAAACCCTATTAAATCCAGAAGAAGTTTTTTAATTAACCATCCATCCTTGTTGTTTATTGAAAAAGAGGGGGTTGAATTACTTCTTTTAGATACTAAAGATTATTTCCATTTAATTCCCCCTTGGATAATAAATAAGATTGATGATGGTTTAGTTCTCTCTTTAAATACTTGTTATCCTAATTGGGAAGAAGTCCTTGACCAAAGAATCAATAAAAAGTGGAAAGTTAACCTATTAGCATTAGGCGATGTAGGAAGTACTCTTCTCATAGGTTTAAGACTTATGGGCGAAGGATGTATTGATAAAATAGGTATATACGATAGAAATATTAATAGGTTAAAGCGGTGGGAATATGAACTCAATCAAATTAGAAAACCTTTTGATGAAGAGGCTTTTCCTCCTATTTATCCGTTGGATAGGAATAAACTATTCGATTGCGATATTTTCCTATTTTGTGCCTCAAAAGGAATACCGCCTGTAGGTAGTACTATTGACGATGTTAGGATGGCACAATTTGAATCCAATTCTGAAATAATAAAAGAATATGCAATAATGGCACGAAATAAAGGTTTTAAAGGGATATTTGCAATAGTATCTGATCCAGTAGATCTGTTGTGTAAAGTAGCCTTTTTAGAAAGCAATAAAAATGAAAAAAGTGAATATGATTTTCAAGGCTTAGCTTCAAACCAAATAATTGGATATGGACTGGGGGTTATGAACGGAAGGGCTCGCTTTTATGCTGAAAAATCTAAGGATACAATCCATCATCTAAGGGAAGGGAGAGTTTTTGGTCCCCATGGAGAAGGTTTAATTGTAGCTGATAGTATTGATAACTATAATAAAAAACTATCGGAATACTTAACATATAAAACTTTAAACGCTAATAAAGAAGTTAGGAATTTTGGCTTTAAGCCCTATGTTGCTCCTAGCCTATCCTCTGGTGCCCTTTCCATTATTGCCACTATTAATGAAGAATGGTTTTATGGTTCTACCTATATGGGTAAAGCCTATATGGGGTCAAAATGTAGATTAATAGATAATCAAATAGAAGTTGAACAGCTAAATATCCCACCAAAATTGTTCAATAAAATAAAGTACACCTATGAAAGGTTAGTGAATATAATATGAAAAATTATTATCTTATACTACCAGAAAAACCCTCCCCCTTTTTAAAAGAAATGATAGATATGGCTACCAAAAATATAGAATATGAAGTGTTGGAATATTATGATAATCTACCAAATCTGAAGGGTAAAAAGATAATATTTGGAATAGAACTGCCTATAACGGGAATTAGCAATAGCTTAAACAAATTTTTTATGAAATTGTTCAATAGAGGATATGATTCTTTGCTAGGTTCTGAAGGAATTGTGATAGTTCACAGCCAATATCAATATTTTACAAAAACTGCAGCCCAATCCATAATATTTATGTCTAATCTTTTAGGTTGTAGATTTCCCGGAAGGCCTATAGTAGAAGCTACAGGAAATTTGAACAACTTTATTCCATTACAAAAAGTATATAATTTGCCCTTAGAAGAAATTTGCTTATACTTATGTAAGGAATTAGGAGAAAGATTTGTTAAAGATAAAGTTCAAAAAGTGAAAAACCCAAAAATTCTAGTACTCCATTCTAGTAATAGGATGTTTTCCAATACTTTGACCCTATGGGATATGGTAAAGGAAAATCTAAATGATATAAAAATTACAGAAATAAAACATTTAGGTTACCACCATATTTTTCTCTAATGGCTGTAGCTAATGATAGAGGTGCAATTAATAAAGTTCCTAATATTGAGAAAAAAGCAAAAGAGTTTGCTGAGAATATGGTTAGCGAAATAAAGAGGTAACTGTAACTTGCTTTTATCTAGAATAAAAGCAAGTTTTACCTTATACTTATATATTTCCACTTACTAGTCTTAAACCTATATTTAATAAGTCCCCATCTTACAATTTGATCACAGAACATAGCATACCAAGCCCCTATTAAACCTAAACTTAAAACCTTTATAAATAGATAAGCTAATATTACTCTGACAACTAGCACACCAAAAAATATCGATACTAAAGTCCATACCGTATCCCCTGCCCCTCTTAACCCACCAGCTATAATTAACTGAGAAGATTGGAAAGGTTGTATGATTGCGATAACTTTCAATATTTTAGTAGCTTCTTTTATTACCTCTGGATTTTTAGTATATAAGCTTGCAATAAAGGAACCAAAGAAGAAAAATATTACTCCTACTGCTGTAGCAATAATAGCTCCTATTCTACCGCTAGTCTTTATATATTCTTCAGCTTTATCTGGATTTTCTGCCCCTAAACTCCTTCCTGCTAATGAGGACGCTGCTATACCAAAGGCTTGTCCAGGAGTAAAAGAAAGACCAGAAATATTTAAACATATCTGATGAGTAGCATAGGCTACAGTACCTAAAGATGAAACAATTCGAACAAATATTAATATACCAGCCCTAAAAGCTATTTGCTCTAATGAAGCAGGTATCCCAATTTTAACTAGATTGTACATAATGTCCTTATCAAATCTGAATCTATTCTTGAAATTTATCTGTATAATAGTATTCTTTTTAAATATATATCTTAACAGCATTAAGGTTGCCATAATTTGAGAAAATGATGTAGAAATACCTGCACCAGTAACCCCTAGCCTAGGAAATCCAAATAATCCATATATGAGTATAGCATTTCCAATTACATTTAAGGTGTTCACCTTTAAATTTATATTCATTGGGGTTTTAGTGTCACCTGACCCTCGTAAAACCGCATAAATAGAAAAATTAAAAGCTTGAAATATAAGCCCAATAATAATAATTTTGAAATAATTTCTACCATACATTAAAGTATCTTGATGAGCTCCAATAAACCTCATTATCTGGTCTGTAAATAGTAGACCTAAAATAAAAATTGGTAATACCAGAAGAACTTGTGTCAATAAAATCACATGGCGGACTACACTTTCTATCCTATCATCCTTTCCTGCCCCTACATATCTGGCAACCATAGCTGTTGCACCTACGTTTAAAGACTGAACTAAAGACAATGCAATAAATACCACCTGATTTGTTATTCCAACTGCTGCTATAGAGGCAGCAGCCTCCCCTGAATCAACAATCCTCCCTAACATCATCATATCTACCATGCCAAATAAAGTTCCTAAAAAAACCTCTATCAAGACTGGTCCTGCTGTTTTTAGTACAATGTCTGCTGTTCTCTTTTTATTACAAGCCTCCTCCATAAACAACCACCTCTTGTAAGTAATTTCGATACCCTAAATATTATAGCATAAATTTAACATAAATCAAATTCGAAAATCATTGTTTTAGTTATGTCTAATAGCAATTAATAAAAGCTATAAACTATTGAATTCAATAGTTTATAGCTTTTATATAGATATTCTGATCTTTATTTATTATTTTCCATATTTTTCTTTTATATATTTATCAATACCTGCTGCTGCTTGTTTACCAGCTCCCATTGCAAGTATAACAGTTGCAGAACCAGTTACAGCATCCCCACCAGCGAAAACGCCTTCTCTAGAGGTTTGTCCATTTTCATCTACTACAAGACATCTTTTCTTATTTATCTCTAGTCCTGCTGTAGTTGCAGGAATAAGTGGATTTGGTGATGTTCCTAAAGCCATTATTACTGTATCTACATCAAATTCAAATTCAGAACCAACTATAGGCATAGGTCTTCTTCTACCAGACGCATCAGGTTCGCCAAGTTCCATTCTTTGACATCTTATACTACTAACCCATCCTTTTTCATTGCCAATAATTTCTATTGGGCTAGTTAAGAATTCAAATTTAACTCCTTCTTCCATAGCGTGATGTACTTCTTCTACCCTAGCTGGCAATTCTTTTTCAGTTCTTCTATATACTACCCAAACTTCTGCACCAAGTCTAAGGGCAGTTCTAGCTGCGTCCATTGCAACGTTTCCACCACCAACAACAGCAACTTTTTTGCCAACTTTAATTGGTGTATCATAATCTTCTCTAAAAGCTTTCATAAGATTATTTCTAGTTAGGAATTCGTTTGCAGAGAATACTCCATTTAAGTTTTCCCCAGATATTCCCATGAATATAGGAAGTCCTGCACCAGAACCAATAAATACTGCATGGAAACCTTCTTCTTCTAAAAGAGAATCTATAGTTACAGTTCTACCAACTATTACATTGGTTTCTATTTTTACGCCAAGGTTCTTTAAATTCTCAATTTCAGGCTTTACTACTTTTTCCTTAGGAAGTCTGAACTCAGGAATTCCATATACTAAAACTCCACCTGGTTCATGTAGGGCTTCAAATATTGTTACATCATATCCTTCTTTTGCCAAATCACCAGCACAAGTAACACCTGCTGGACCTGATCCTATAACTGCTACCTTAAATCCATTCTTCTCTTTAGTCTTTCCTAATTGAATATTGTTTTCTCTTGCCCAGTCAGCAGCAAATCTTTCAAGTTTTCCAATAGAAACTGCTTCACCTTTAATTCCAAGTACACATACTTGTTCACATTGTGATTCTTGAGGGCAAACCCTTCCACAAACTGCAGGAAGCGCACTGTGTTCTGCAAGAACGTGAGCAGCTTCTTCAAATTCACCTTCTGCAATATGCTTAATAAATTTAGGTATATGGATACCTACTGGACAATTACCTACACAAGGATGATGTTTACAATTTAAACATCTCTTAGCTTCAGCCATAGCTTCTTCTTTAGTATAGCCTAAACAAACTTCATCAAAGTTTGAAGCTCTTTCTATAGGATCTTGTACTGAAATAGGAACTTTTTTAAATCTATCCATTATGAACACCTCCATGTTGACATGTACATGTTTTTTTCTCGCCACGTGCAGCTAATTCTGTCTCTTCTACTTTATATTGTGCTTGTCTCTTTAATGCTTCATCAAAATCTACTAGATGACCATCGAATTCTGGTCCATCTACACAGGCAAATTTTGTTTCATTTCCAACTGAAACCCTACAAGCACCACACATTCCAGTTCCATCTACCATAATTGGGTTAAGACTTACTATAGTTTTAATACCAAGTTTTTTTGTTAACAGGCATACGAATTTCATCATTATCATTGGTCCAATTGATATAACAACATCATATTTTTTACCTTGATTAACTACAAGGTCTTCAATAAGCCCAGTTACCATACCATTAAACCCATAACTACCATCATCAGTAGCAATATAAAGATTGCCTGCTACTTCTTCTATTTTATCTTTGAGTATTATTAGGTCTTTTGTTTTAGCGCCAACTATTACATCTACATCAATGTCGTGTTCGTGGAACCATCTTACTTGAGGAAATACAGGAGCTGCTCCAACTCCACCTGCTACAAATAATACCTTTTTCTTTTTAACTTCTTCAATATCTTCATTAACATATTCTGATGGCCTTCCAAGAGGACCTACAAAGTCTTTAAAATAATCTCCTTCTTCGAACTTTGCCATTTTTTTTGTAGAACAACCCATAGCTTGAACAACTATGTTTACTGTTCCTCTTTCCTTGTCATAATCGCAAATAGTTAGAGGAACTCTCTCCCCTTCTTCGTCAGCTATTACAATTACAAACTGACCTGGTTGGGCAGAGTTTGCCACCCTTGGAGCTAAAATATCCATTGAAAAGATATTAGGTGCAAGGTCTTTTTTCTCAACAATTTTATACAATAGAAACTCCTCCCTCATTTAAATTTATCATATTAATTATACATCATTTAGGGTAAATATAAAAGGTTAGTTATTTATATGACTAACAACTCTATTGAAAAATGTTTTCACCACAATAGAGCTAGTTTGCTCCAAAATTAAGAATGTCTATACACTAAATAACTTAATAGTGTATAAACTATACTTTAACATAAATAGCATTGTTTGTCATATAATTAACGATTTCTTCAATAATAAATATAACATAAAGAATTTTAAAATTCAATAGATTATGAAAAATATAATATTCTTTATACCCATAAAAGTATATTCCATACTAATGTTTGTTAATGTTTTAACCTTCCTTACTATGAATGCTATCTTTTGTAACTATTCTCATATTTGGCAAATAATAAGGGACCTAATAATTCATCCAATTATCTCGCCTTTATTGATACCGGTTTCTACATGATAATGTTTATCATGTAATTATTTGGATATATATAAATTAGATAATAACTAAAAGATAATATATATAAAGGAGAGATAGTATGGCTTTTAATTTACCAGAACTAAAGTATTCCTATGAAGCGTTAGAACCTCACATCGACGCATTAACAATGGAGACCCATTATTCAAAACATCATAAGGGATATGTTGATAATTTAAATAAAGTTTTGGAAGGACATTCTAAGTTTCAAGAAATGGATGTTGAAGAGATATTAAAATCTCTAGATGAACTTCCAGAAGAAATTAGAAGCGCTGTAAGGAACAATGGTGGTGGCCACTATAACCACACAATATTCTGGGAGATAATGTCTCCAGAAGGTGGTGGCAAACCAGTAGGAGAACTTGCCAATAGAATTGATGAAGAACTAGGTGGATTTGATAAGTTTAAAGAAGATTTAAAGAAAGCTGCTCTAGGACAATTCGGTAGTGGTTGGGCTTGGTTAGTTCTTAATAATGGAAAACTAGAAATAGTATCTACCCCAAATCAAGATAACCCCATCTCCAGTGGAAAAACACCAATACTTGGCATCGATGTATGGGAGCATGCATATTACCTAAAATATAAAAACCTAAGAGCAGACTATATTGATGCTTGGTGGAATGTGGTGGATTGGAAAAAAGTATCGGAAAGATTTGATGAAATTAAGTAGTAACAACTAATAATAAGTTCCCTAATTGGTGCCAGGCACCGATAAGGGAACTTATTTGTAATAATTCTGTAATATTGTATCACCTATTCCCCATCTCTACTAGGACTATATGTTCTAATCCATCATCTATCAATTCTACATACTTATCCTCCATGCTCATTCCATTTACTGTTATTTTTTTAATTCCCTTATTCACCTTATTTGGATTTTTTACTTCTATATTGTATTTAGTATTTTTATATCTATATTTTATGGTAAATCCTTGCCAATCCTTTGGTATACATGGGTCTATGAATAGTTTGTCTTTTTCTATTGAAAAGCCCAATATATCTTCTAAACCTACTATATACATCCATCCAGAAGAACCAGTGTACCAAGTCCATCCACCTCTTCCTAAATGTTGGGGATTAGTATATACATCTGCTGCTATTACATAGGGTTCTACTTTATACTTAGCAGATTCTATTAAAGTTCTAGAATGATTTATAGGGTTTATCATTCTAAATAGGTTGTAGGCTTTATCTCCTTCTCCTAACATGGCAAAAGCTTTAATAACCCAGGTAGCTGCATGGGTATATTGACCTCCATTTTCCCTAACTCCTGGTACATAGGATTTAATATATCCTGGTTCTTGGTTTGTCTTATCAAAAGGGGGAGTCAATAAAGCAATTATCCCTTCTTCTTCATTAATCAAATAATTCTCTACAGATTTTAATGCTGATTTTGACCTTTTCTCATCCCCCAAAGTAGAAATAACTGACCAAGATTGAGCTATGGAATCTATTGTACATTCACTATTTTCCTTTGAACCTATAGGTGTTCCATCATCAAAGAAAGCTCTCCTATACCATTCTCCATCCCAGGCATTAGTTTCTAATGCATTTTTTAATTTTTCAATAAGGCTCTCATATCTTTTGGCTCTTTTAAAATCTTCTACCATGTTACAAATGGGTATGAAATCCTTTAGTACTTTAGCTATAAACCATCCTAACCATACAGATTCACCTTTTCCCCTATGTCCTACTTTATTCATACCATCGTTCCAATCTCCTCCACCTATGAGGGGTAAATCTCTTTCTCCAAAGTTTAAGGATTTGTCAATGGCTCTAATACAATGTTCATACACGGTACCAATATCTTCAGATATAATAGGAACTTCATATCTTTCCTCTTCTGTTTCTAGCAAAATAGGGCTTTCGATAAAAGGAATCTTTTCTTCAAGTATAGTGTTATCTCCAGTGACTTTAATATATTTTGCTACTCCTAAAGGTAACCATAATAAATCATCAGAGTATTTGCTCCTAATCCCTTTATGAACTTCACTATCTGGTATTGGGTGCCACCAATGTTGTATATCTCCTTCTCTGTATTGATGTCTACAATTTCTAATAATTTGTTTTCTAGTCTTTTTTGGTATATGATAGATGGCATTTATTGCATCCTGCATTTGATCTCTTGCTCCATAGGCTCCCCCTACCTGATAGAATCCAGCTCTTCCCCATATTCTGCAAGCAATGGTTTGGTACATTAGCCAATGGTTCATCATGTAGTTCATAGTATTATCGGGAGTTTTAATTTCAATAGTAGATAGAGTACTATCCCAGAATTCTTTTACCTTTTCCAATGCATTTTTCGAAACAAGCCTATCTTTATATTTGTTTATTAACTCATATCCCCTTTTTAAATCACTTTCTTCTCCTAACAAAAATACTATTTCTTTTTCTCCATTAGCTGGAATGTCTATATTTACCTTTATAGCAGAACATGGATTGTATCCGAATCCTACTCTATTTGACAATCCTTCTCTTTTAATTCCTTCTGGTCTTACAAAATTAGGGTAATTTCCAAAAAATTCATTTCTATCTCCTGTATAGGAGTGAATTTGTTCAGAGGTACCTATAAATAGAGTACTACCTTTAAATTCACTATTAGTGGAGTTTTTTACTAAAAACACATTATCAATTATATCCGTTTCCAATAACCTTTCCGTTTCCTCGTCAGTAACCCCTAATACAGGTCTAATATAATAATATAAGCTTATGGTTCTATCCCTATCTGTATCGTTTTTTAATCTCAATAAACTAATCTTTATATTGTCCTCTATTGGTAAAAATACTGTAAGTTGTTGTTCTATGCCTTGGGTATGATGATAAAATTTGGTATAGCCTAATCCATGGATAATTAGATACTCTTTATTGTCCCTAATAGGTTTAGGAGTAACATTCCAAACTTCTCCAGTATTATCATCCATGAAATAGATTATTTCCCCTGGTCTTTCCACTATAGGGTCATTATACCAAGGGGTTAATTTGTTTTCTCTACTATTTTTAGACCAGGTAAATCCACAACCTTGTTCAGTAATAATAAAACCAAAATCTCTATTAGCTATAACATTTATCCATGGTAAAGGGGTATTTAAACCTTCTGTCAGCTTAATAATATATTCTTTACCATCCTTTGAAAAACCACCATATCCGTTATAATAGTCCAAATCTAAAATTATACTTTTTTCTGGATATTCGGTTAACTTTCCACTAAATTCTTTGAAAGGAAGAGATGTTTTTTTAATTTTGTTAAACCTAGCTCCTTCTTCTGTTTTTATTATTACTGTTCCCCACTTGAACAATAAGGATATGTCTTCTTTAGACATGGTATTTGCACTTCTAATAAATATTCCTCCTGAAATATCAACTACATTACCTCTCCTTTCATATACTACTTCTCGGATACTTTCAAATAGAGGTTGATAATAAATACTATCTTCTTCATTTAATATGATTAAATCCACAACTAATCCCTTATAAGTCCAATGCTCATGGGCATCTAATAATTGGATTAAAGTCTCAATGCCCTCCATGGATTTAATTGTGGCTAAAACTATTGGATTATCTCCAGAAATACCATGAGCCCATAGTCCTTCTTTACCTTTTTCATTTTGTTTTAATATATTGGAATATGGAAACTTTATATTCTCATGTAAATAAAATAAATAAGGAAGTAATCCTTCATATAGTTTTAAGTTTGACTTGTTTAAGTTTAAGTAGCCCATTTCCGTTTGAGATTTAGTTTTGTTAAGGTCAATAGCTAATTTAATATTTGCCTTATTACTATATTTATTTAGTATACTTATAGCTTCTTCTTTATTCTTGGTATATGCTGTAATAAAGAATATATCTACCTTTTCTTTAGGATTTAATTTTATCTTTTTCCCTATACTCATTATTGGATCTAGTACCACTCCTATAGTATTGGTAAGCCCTCTAAATATTCCTTTTGGATGTTTCAAAGAATTTACTCTTCCAATGAAATTTTCTCTTTTAGTTTCATATTGGAATTTATACTCATCATTATCAAAAATTTTCACTCCATGAATAATCCAGCTTTCTCCAATTTCTTTTTCTCTTTTTCTCCTATGGGCTAAAATCCCCTCTTGTTCTTCTAAAACTTCTGTCTTTATAAATAGATTATTAAAAGCAGGATGGGCTAAATCTGAGGCTAATCTTTCACCTACTACTTCAAAATAACTTATAGCCTCAAGGATAGTTTCTTCTTCTCCATTATTTACTAATCTAACCCTTCTTATCTCCCCTGATTCTTCAGGTAATAGAAATATGTCCATCTTGGTTTCAATATTCCCATCTTTTCGTCTAAAACTAGCTTTATAAGTTGTAAACTCCACATTATAATAGTCTGATTCCTTGTAGGTTGGCGCATAAGTTGTAGACCATAAGTTATTGTTTTTCAAATCCTTAATATATATAAACTGTCCATAGGGAATGGATAGAAAATCTTTTCTCCATCTATTAATAAATATATCTTCATTTTTTGAAAACCCTTCTCCTCTATTGTTTATCATTAAAGTATAAGTATTTGAAGATAACAGGTGACATTTAATATCTACTAAGTCTTCTTTTCCATATACTCTTTTTCCAATTTTCTCTTCTCTTTTTCTTTCTATATTTATCCCTTCTAAATTCTCTTTCTCCTTAGAGATAATTGGATTTAGAGGTATTTTTTCTTGTAATAGAAATTCTCCACATTTCATCTGAGAATCTCTGTGAAATCTATTTACCAATATATCCTTATTGATGAAATTATTAATAGCTGCAAATATCATTCCCTGATGATGGCTCATATAGGATTTAACTATACCTTTATCTAAATGAGAAGGTAACCTATTGATACTATAATCTATAGCTTCATAGAATCCATACTCTCCTTCTAATCCTTCTTCTTTAAGTCTTTTCACATTCATTAAAGCTTCATTAGGTTCAAACTTTAACGATAAAAACGTAGAATATGGAGATATTACCAGTTCATCCTTCAACCCTCTTTTAAATCCTAATGCTGGAACACCAAAAGCTTTGTACTGGTAATTGAGTCTATTATCAAAAGCAAAAAATCCTGATTCAGAAATTCCCCATGGTATATTGTTTTTCTTTCCATAGTCTATTTGAATATTAATGGATGTCTTATAAGTTTCATCTAATAGAGTGTTTTTATAGTTTTTCAACACTAAAGAAGGCATTAAATACTCAAACATGGTTCCAGACCATGAAGCAAGACTAATATGATTATTTTCCATAACTATTGACTTCCCCAGTTGTCCCCAATGTTTTAGAGGTACTTCTCCTCTTGCAATAGCAATATAACTAGAAATCCTAGCCTCGGAGGCTAATAAATCGTAATGGGAATTTAATACTTTTCCTTCTTTTACATTGTAACCTATATAAAATAAATTTTTTACCCCATCATATAAGGGCGTAAATTTGGTATTATTAATTATATTTTCAATCCTATATACTAAATCAATTATCTCATGCTTTTTATTAAAATCTTCTACATATTCCTTTAGTCCTTCTTTTAGCACAATTAAATAGGATATGAAATTCCCACTATCTACTGTAGAGACAAAAACTGGCCTTAAGGGTTCTAATGTTTCAGTATCATACCAATTATATAGATGTCCTTCCCATTTTTCCATTTTCTCTATGGTATCTATAGTTAGTCTAACTAGATTTACCATTTTGTCTGTAGTTATAAAACCCATATCTCTACTAGAAAGTATGGAAAGTAAATAGAAACCTATATTAGTGGGAGAAGTCCTATTAGCCACTCCATTATATGGGTATTCTTGAAAATTATCTGGTGGTAAATAATTATTTTTACTATCTGTAAAGGTTTCAAAGAACTTCCATGTTTTTTCTCCAATTTCTTTTAGTAACTTAGAATCCTCTTCTGTAGTTTCTATTAAATCCTCTTCTTCTTCACTAATTTTATAAGCTGCAATAGGTCCTAAAGACCAAAATATACTTATAATAAAACTAAGAATTATATTAGATGATTTAAATATATAAGTAAATAATACTAATAATATGGATAGGAAAAAATTTCCTCTCATTAGTTTGAAATAGCTGGAAATGTCATTGTCTAATTTTCTCTCCATATCAAAGGCAGTAGTCCATTCTAATAAATTTTTCTTTGAAACCAATACCCTATATAGAGTTCTAACTATTGCGTCAATCATCATTAATCCTTCATGAGGAAGAAACATTAAAGATAAAAGTCCTTGATATAAATAGGTTTTATAGCCAAATATTATATTCCCATTTAATTTCATCTTCTCAATTTTAGATTTTCTATGCAATAGAGTCTCTATGACCATTGTTATAATGGGCAAAAGCAGAACAATCATAGCTAATCCTATCCATAGATAAACATTTCCAGGGAAAAGTACTAAACTAAAGAAAATCATAAATAGTAAAGATATGGGTAATAGACTTCTTCTCATATTGTCAAGAATTTTCCATTTAGATAAGGATGAGATGGATTTCCCATATCCTCCAGCAAGCCATCTAATTAATTGCCAATCTCCTCTGACCCATCTATGTTGCCTCATAATATAAGAACTATATTTTTCAGGGTATCCATCTATCAATTCAACATCTGTTGCTAGTCCTACTCTTATTAGACTTCCTTCTAAAAGGTCATGGCTAAGTACAGAGTTTTCAGGAATGCCATTGTGAATACAGTTTTTAAATACTTCTAAATCATATATCCCCTTTCCTGTGAATATAGCTTCTCCAAATAAATCCTGATAGATATCCGATATTGCCGTACTATAAGGGTCTATTCCCCCTGCTCCTGCAAATATTCGAGTAAACATAGATTTGTTGCTACTTTTAATATCCACCAATATTCTTGGCTGGATTATACCATAACCTTCCTTAACTATGTTTTTATCTTTATCTATAATAGCCTTATTAAGTGGATGAGAAATAGTACCTATTAGTTTTTTAGCTCCTTCTATAGGTAATTTAGTATCCGCATCTAAAGTAATAATATATCTTATTTTCCCTTGAAGTTTTGAAATATCACCTGAAATTACATTAAAACTAGTATCTTCATCTCCACTCAACAAATTGTTTAATTCAACTAAAGCTCCCCTTTTCCTCTCCCAGCCCATCCATCTTGCTTGAGTTTCAGAATAAACCCTCTCCCTATGGAAAAAATAGAATATATCTTCATTTGAAGCATATTTATCATTTAGTTCCTTTATTACCTTTAATCCTTTATCAATTATTTTTTCATCTTCTAAGGCTATCTTATCTTCACTATCCTTAAAATCTCCCACTATTCCATAGTATAAATTATCCAACCTATTTGATAGATAATACATTTCCAAATTCTTGGCTAATTCCTCTATTCTATCTTCACTAGGTAGCAAAGTAGGAATAACAACAAAGGTTTTCAAATCCTCAGGTATTCTTTCTTTATAATCAATTTTAGGTAAAACTTTAGGTCTAAATCTTTTGGAGTAAAAATAATTAAATAAGTTTATAGAAATAGTCGTTGTTGGAATAAGTGTTACAAAAAAAATTAGAATACCCCAATAGATATTCCCTTTGTTATAGCCATATCTACTAAAAAATATTGTTAGTAATAAGGAAAACAAAACTATTGGTAAATAGTAATAACTATATTGATTTAGATAAATACTAGAATTTCTATTGTTTTTTTGAAAAAAATCGAATAGTCTTTTTCTACCCTTATCTATAAGGTAATAACCTATATGAGCTTTTTTATCTCTACTCCCTTTCCCCCATTCTTCTTTGGCAAATTCCAATGCCTTTTTTGATAACAATATTTCTTGAACATTGAATCTATCTGCTAATTGTTGAATTTCATGCCTGTAGTAACCCTTTGACTGGAAGTCCATATTTTCATATATGTTTAAGGGGTCTTCAATTAGTACTCTTTCCACCACGCATATTGATTGAAAAATATTCTCCCAGTTTAAAGAGGAAAGATTTCTCAAGGATGTTATGCAATAACCTAAAGATATTTTATATTTGGATTGAAGGGTATATTCATTTTCCAAAGTATCTTCAATGCTTCTTCCATAATAATCCAATTTCTTATTTATTTTATCAAATACTAGCTGAAAATTTTCTCTTTCTTCCCTTATTTTTCTGATTAGCCGTTCTATTTGTATGGAATTCATATTATGTATATTTTCAATAATCTCTTCTATATTTTCTTCTGGAGATACATTCAAATTATCTATTTCTCTCCATGACTCATTTATTTTTAAAAAGTTTAAAGAGATATTTCTAATCCATTCCATTAAACCTAAAGTAATATATCTTGAAAACTGGATTATCTCTTCTAAGGACAGTATATCTTCTTTTTGGAATTCATTGATATAACCTATTAGATTTTCCTCTGTTATACTTCCTGATCCTTGAGAAATTAATTCTAAGGCTAAAAGATATATTCTAGGATAACCTTTATAGCTACCTGTCTCTATTATATTTAATACTATCTTTCTTTCCTTTTTTATATTAGCTCTTAATTCTTTATATATTAGCTCAATTAAATAAAAATTATCTAATAACCATTCTGTACCTCTTGGTAGAGAATAGCCTTCAGATATATCCCTATTGAACTTTAAATATGTTTTTTCTATTTCTTTAAAACTTTGGTCTAACCTATCTAAAAAGAATCTTTTAGTATTAATTTTTCTAATGGTTTTATATAGAGTATGGATATCTTTTTCTCCTACCAACAATCTATTTACATATTTTGTCCACATCTCTTTTGTCCTTCCTTTCACCTATTAGATTCTCAAATTAATTGTTCAACATATTTCTAATTTTTTTATCGTACTTAAACCATAATTCTTCTGCATACTCTTCATTGTAACCTTCTATATATAGATTAAACCTGGGCATTTCTTCATCAGGAATTATTAATGCCCAACCTTTATCATCTATAAATCTAATCCCTTCTTTAAGTTCTATGCCTTCTTTTCTATCTTCTGTTAACCTTCTAATAATATTACCTTTATGGTTCCATTGGCAGGGTATTTCTTTTTTGAAATAGAAATACTCAGGTAGTTCTTCCAATAATTTATTTAATACAATATTATTGTCTACTAGATAATCAATGATTTTCCCAGTAGCCCAAATACCATCAAAATTTAGCACAAATTGGAAATCCAAATTTTTATTCACTATGGCTTGAATTAAATCTGAAATATTGGATTTAGTATAGGTTGTGCTACTGTTATATTTCTTAGCTATTTTTTCTATAATCCTTGGAAAGTTATAGGGTATCACTGCCTCCTTAATCTCACCTGTTTTGAAACCTATCAATAAGGATAGAAGATAATATTTTTCATCTTGGATAATATTGAATCCATCGGTTAATGCTACTTTTTCACCATCTCCACTGTATAAAACACCTAAATCTCCATCTACTTCTAGTACTAAGTTTTTAATATCTTCTATTGTCAATCCTTTTTCATATTCTGCTATACTAACTAGGCAACCTATTTCCGTCAAATATTTTTCTGCTAAAGATACTATGTTTTTTGATGGAGCAGCTATAATTAATTTAGGCTTTTTATTCTTAATCTTATGGATGTTTTTAAGCCTTTTGACTCCTTCATTTAGGTAGATAGATGAAAAATTATATATATTTACTATATCTTTTATTTCATTACCAGAACATCTTGTATAATCCTCAATAATCATTGAGTTTTCAATTTTCCTCTCTAGGCCTTTATCAATATTTCCTCCTTTATCATTTATTATTTCTATATATACCAGGTCCTTGTTAAAATCATCTGTTTTTATTTGGATTCCACCATCTGCTTTGAAGTGTCTTACCCCAAATCTGCACATAGGCATAGTACTATCATTAATGTCTATAACCAAAGAACCCGTAGATAAAATTCCTGAGATAATAGATGATTTTATGGATTTAGACAAATTATGTTCATCACTGTTTACGACATATGTCCCTTCCTTTTTAATTACTGTGGCTAAAGCTGTTCCCAATCGAATTGCCATTTCTGGAGTTATTGTTGTATTAAAAATTCCAGATATATTCCTAAATCCAAAAAGTTTTTTAGAAGCTTTTTCTTCCCAAATAATATTTTCATGTAATATCATATCTTCGTCTATTGTTTTATAAGGCCATATCTTTACTCCTGGCTTGATAGTGGTGTTTTTGAAAATTTTTGAATGGGCACCAATTACTGCTCCTTCAAATATCCTACTTCCTTCATCTATTTTTACATTATTGCAGATAACAGCCTTTCTAATTTCGCAGTTGTTTGAAATATTTACATTATCCCAAATTATACTTCTTTTAAGAGATGTGCCTTCACCTATAACACAATTACTTCCCACTACTGAATAAGGTTTTAGGCTTGCTCCAGCTCTAATTATAGAATCTTTACCTATATAAACAGGAGGGTATATTTTAGCGCCCTTTTCAATTATAGCTCCTTTTCCTATCCATATTCCTTCTCCTTGGCTATCTCCTAAAAGATAATGTTTATTACCTTGTCTCAGTATATCCTCATGGGTTTCTATGTAGGTATTTAAATCTCCAATATCACACCAATATTCTTCTCCTATATACCCATAGATAGACACTCCATCTTCCAGCAATCTAGGAAATAAATCTTTGCTAAAATCAAAATTCTCGCCTTGTCTATAGTATTGAAAAACTTCTGGTTCTAATATATATATGCCTGTATTTATAGTGTCGCTAAATACTTCTCCCCAGCTTGGTTTTTCTAAAAAGCGTATTATCCTTCCATCTTCATCTGTAATAACCAATCCAAATTCTAAAGGAATTGATTCTCTTTTTAATACCAAAGTTGCCTTAGAGCCCTTCCTAGTATGAAAATCATAAGCTTTTCTTAAATCTATATCAGTAAAAGCATCTCCGCTAATTACAATTATTGTAGTATCCAGAAAATCTTCAGCATTTTTTACACTGCCCCCTGTACCTAAGGGTTTTTCCTCTAAATAATATTTAATATTTACATCAAATTTTGAACCCGAGCCAAAATAATCCATAATCATATTAGGTAAGTAGTGTAATGTAACAGCTATATCCTTTACTCCGTGCTTTTTCAATAGTTCTATCCCATATTCCATTACTGGTTTGTTAAAAATTGGTACCATTGGCTTAGGCAAATCACAGGTTAAAGGTCTAAGCCGGGTACCAATTCCTCCTGACATAATTACTCCTTTGATAGTAATCACTCCTTTTATGTCTAATAATCATATATGGATATCTTGTGGAACTTATAATAATTTTATACATAAAAAACCTCCCCATTTTAAGTCTGGGAAGGTTGTTTTTCATTATTTTATTGATTCAATCCTATCCATTGTAGCTTTTTCAATATACTTAATCTTGTCTTTAGATAAGGTGCTATTATCTCCTTTTGAATAGATATATATTTTAATCTTTGGCTCCGTTCCTGATGGTCTTACTGCATACCAAGAACCATCATGGAAAAAATATTTTAACACATTGGATTTAGGATTTCCTGTATCATCATATAAATAATCAATGGTTTTTACCAATTCCATATCTTCAATAGTAGTAATAGGAGTTTCTCTGAAGGAATCCATTATTCTATTAATTCTTTCCTTACCTTCAACGCCTTCTAATACTATAGAGATTAGCTTTTCAAGATAATATCCATGTTTTTCATATAATTCTTCTAATCTATCTAATAAGGTTTTCCCCTTTTTCTTATAAAAAGCAGCCATTTCTGTAATCAACATAGAGGAAATTACTCCATCTTTATCCCTAACAATAGTATTATATACATAACCAATACTTTCCTCATATCCAAATATAAAAGTATGTTCCCCAGTCTTATCGAATTCATTGGCTTTTCCACATATATGTTTAAATCCAGTAAGAGTTTCTAATGTAGCTACATTATAATCATCAGCAATTGCTCTACTTAAATCCCCAGTTACTATGCTTTTCACTATAGCTCCATTTTTAGGAATAGTACCTTTTTTATCCCTTGATGATAATATATAGTCTACTAGTAATGCACCAGTTTGATTTCCGTTAAGAAATACATATTCCCCCTTAGAATCCCTAACCATAGAAGCTACTCTATCACAGTCTGGGTCCGTGGCTATTAAAATATCCGCCTCTTTTTCTTTACCATATCTTTTAGCATATTCAAAGGCTCTAACATCTTCTGGATTGGGATATCCTACTGTTTTAAAATCTGGATCTGGTTCTTCTTGTTCAGGCACCACATATACTTTAGTAAACCCTCTTTCTTTAAGTACTCTTCTCACCAATTTATTACCAGTACCATTTAAAGGAGTATATATAACCTTTACTTCTTTATCTATATCATCGTTTATTCCTAATGCCTTTACCTTTTCTACATATTCGTCATCAATTTCATTTCCAATATACTGTATAAGTCCTTTGTTCAGGCCTTCTTCCAAATCTATAATTTTAATATTTGAAAAATCTCCAATATTATTTATATTACTAAGAATATCATGGGCTATATCATCAAGTATCTGAGAACCTTCCTCCCAATATACCTTATATCCATTATAATCCTTTGGGTTATGACTAGCTGTTATAACTATTCCAGAAATGGTCTTCAACCTTCTTATAGTATAGGATAAAAGAGGTGTAGGTCTTATATCATCAAATAAATACACTTTTATTCCATTAGCTGCTAAAACTCTAGCTGCTATTTCTGAAAATTCTTTAGAAAAATGTCTTACATCATAAGCGATAGCCACACCTTTTTTCATAGCCTCTTTTCCTTTGCTTACAATAGTATCTGCCAATCCTTGAGTAGCTAAGGATACGGTATAGCTATTCATCCTATTGGTTCCTGCACCAATTTTACCCCTTAGCCCAGCAGTTCCAAAGGTTAAATCTGTATGAAATCTATCCTCTATTTCAACTTCATCATCTTTAATAGATTTCAATTCATTTTTAGTTTCTTCATCAAAATACTCATTATTTAACCAATAATTATATTTGTCCAAAAAATCCATTTTAAACCTCCCTATTTCTATTCTAGCTATTTAAAAATTTTAAAGTATTCTTTATCTGTAGTAAAACACCCTTGACTAAACAGTCCTCATCTATATCAAAATAAGGGGTATGGCCACTATGAATTATTCCTTTTTCTCTATTACCAGAACCTAAATGGAAAAAGGCAGAAGGTCTTGATGCAGCAAAGTAGGAAAAATCTTCTACACCAAAGCTGGGATAAGGCATTTCGTATACATTATCTTTCCCTAATAACTCTAATCCATTTTCTCTGACAATGTCCACCATATGATTATCATTAATTAGGGCAATATAACCCTCTGTCCTAATAAATTCACCTTTTCCTTCTAAGGATTGAGGAATTATTTCTACTATGCTTTTTATTCTATTTAATACCAATTCCCTTGACTCCTTGTTTAAGGTTCTAACTATTCCTTCCATTTCCACCTTATCTGCAATTATATTACCACCACATCCACCCTTTATAGTCCCAATAGTTAGTACTGCTGAAGATCTAGGGTCCACATTTCTACTTATCACTGTTTGTAAAGCTACTAAAATTTGTCCTCCAATGGTGATAGCATCTACTCCATCTTGGGGATAAGCCCCATGACTATTTTTCCCGTGAATCAATATTTTAATCATATCGGAAGCTGCCTTCATCTGTCCATATTTAATACCAATCTGGCCAGTGGAAAGACTATTATCTACATGGAGACCAAAAACTCCATCTATATAAGGATTTTCTAATACCCCTTCCTCTATCATAGGTAAAGCTCCACCAACAGTTTCTTCTGCTGGTTGAAATAGGAGCTTAACATTCCCCTTTATATTGTCCTTCATATTATTTAATATCCTAGCAGCACCTAGTAAAATAGCCATATGAGCATCATGACCACAGGAATGCATTTTCCCTTTAATTTTAGATTTATAAGAAACATCCTTTTTGTCTTCCATAGGTAAAGCATCCATATCAGCCCTAAGAGCTACTGTTTTACCTTGACTCTTTCCCCTTATTATACCTACTACACCAGTATTGGCTACTATCATATTTTCAATACCCATCTCATCTAAATATCTAACAATCTTATCTTTTGTCCTATACTCTTCTAATCCTAGTTCTGGATATTGATGAAAATCTCTTCTTATATCTATTACCCAGTCTTTTATCTCCATCGCCTTGGATTCTAAATCATCAGCTTTTCCCATAGGTTCACCCCTTGATATGCTTTTAATTATTATAACATATAGTGGTAAAAAAAATAAGATAGTCTCCCATTGGAAACTATCTTGCTATATCAAGCTATTATCTCATGAATTCTTTTGTCAAAGTTCCTAAGCCTTTTCCTAAAACATCCTTTTTCCCTAATCTATATAGGGTTCTTTCAATTGCGGAAATAGTTGATACTAAATCATGGGTATCTATATTACCCATATGCCCTAACCTGAACATCTTTCCTGCATAATCTCCTAATCCACCTGCTACTACTGCACCTTCTTCTGCAAGTTTCTTTCTAAACTCTCCATCATCTATTCCATCCATATATAAAACATTTGAAAGGGTAACCGCTCTATATTCCTTTTCTGCTAATATTTTAAACCCTAAATCCTCTAATGCTTCTTGCATAGCTTTTGCTACTTTAATATGCCTTTCATATCTATTTTCAATGCCTTCTTCTTTAATAATTCTTAAAGATTCTTGCAGAGCCCATATCATATTTACTGGTGGAGTTCCAAAATATTTTCCTGGATCTTTCATTATTGGCATCCATTTTTCAAAATCTATATAGTAATCTCTAATGGTTCCTAAGGATTTTCTTCTTTCTAATGCTTTAGGTCCAGCTAGTACAATTGCAAGGCCTGGGGCTACCCCAAATGCTTTTTGAGACCCGGTTATAAGTACATCTATACCCATTTCATCTAAATACTCAGGTTCTGCTGCAGTAGCACATACTCCATCAACTACTAATATAGTGTCTTCATATTTTTTCACCAATTGTCCTATTTCAGCTACTGGTGCACATACTCCTGTTGAAGTATCTACATGGGTAACAGTTATAGCTTTGTAATTCTTTTCTTTTAGTTTCTTTTCAATATCTTCTACAGGTACAATAGTTCCCCATTCAGATGAAATAACATCAACCTTTAAACCTTTTCTTTCGCATAGTTCTACATAACGATCTCCAAAATATCCATGAGACACTACTAATACATTGTCTCCTTCTTTAGTTACATTAGCTATTCCCATTTCCATAGCTAGAGTACCAGTTCCTGCTACAACAAAAGCCTCTCCTTTTGTTTTAAATATTGTTTTCAAATCTTCTATTACTTCTTTAAAATCCTTGATAAAATCAGGGTCCCCAAAAGCAACGGTTTCTCTACCCATTTGGTCTTGTATCGACCTTACAACGGGTGTAGGTCCTGGTATCATTACAAGCTTTCTGTTTTTCACTTCAATCTACCCCCTATATTTTTTCTATAATAATTAATATTAACTTGTCCAATAGAAAAAACTTTTCGTTACATAAATTTACATCTAGTTTTGTTAAATCATTTTATCCTTTTTATTGGTAAATGTCAATTAATCTTCCAGATAATAATATATTGGAGATAATTATAGCCTTAAATAGAATATATTCTAATTAAGGCTATTTCAATCCAGATTCTATAATCTCCAATTTGTCTCCTATATTCAATTGTTTTCTTTCAATGGTTCCTGCCCTAGCTTCTATTGCATAAACTCCTCCCCTTATAATAGGACTAAGTTTCCCTGGTGGCATTTCAGATATTATATGAATTACCTTATTATTCTTATCTACAAAGGCTACATCTATGGTTAATTTCATACCTATGGTGTGGACAGAATTACAAGGTTTAATTATTATTCCCTCATCTTCTTCTAGATTATCTTTCCCTAAAAGACCCTTAAGTCTAGCAAAAAAGCTTTTTGCTATAATTACATCCTCTAGAAAAACAGTACCTTTGGATAAATTCAAAATCTTATATTGTATCATGTCTATCCTCCAATATGTTTCTTCCTTCTACGGCCTCTTTAATCCATTTTGGTTGGTATTTGGTAAAATGAAAATCAAATCCACCAGATGAAAATTCCTTGTCATGGTTTAATGTAATAGAAGTATATATATCACTTTCATATATAATAATTCCAGGCTTAGTACATCTAAGGATCTGAATAATATCTGCGTTACGAGTAAAAAGTGTTTTCCAGCCTAATATAAAATTCCTTCTTTTCTCAATAAATTCCTTTGTAATTACTATATCATAATTAAATTTGCTACCTGGTATATAAAAATCTCCATCTTTTTCAGGATTAAAAGTAATTATTATCTCCTTTTTCTTTTTATTGGTTAAATCTATACTCTTACAATCTTCAAAGTTATTTCCGTCCCAATAGGTTAATACTCCCTTAATATTCACCTGGGGTCTAACAATTAATATATATAATAATATACCAATAATATATATAAATAATAAAATGCCAATAACAATTCCTGCAAAAGCTATAACCGGTTCATATCTAGTTTTTATATTTCTTGATAAATTTTCAAAATAAGATATTACCTCAATTTTATAATTCAATTTAGTATAACCAATAGTAGTAAATTCGTTTAATGGCTTAAAGCCAATTGTTAAATCATAGTTTCCATTATCTAAATTGGAATTTAAATCTATTAATAAATCTAAATCTACTTTTGAATTTGGTTCTAATCCAATCTGCTTAATACTAGAACTGCCTATTTTTTCATCAATATCAATAAATACAACTTCCTTAAAGGGTGATACATTATTAAAGGAAAGAGGAATGGATAATGTTTTACCCTTCCGGGCCAATAAGTTTTTTTCATAGGAGGTTATGAAAACATTTCCAGGTTTCGCTACTACATATTCTCCAATTGATTTTGTAATCATAAATGGTTCATTTTTATATATACCAGAAACTATTATACTAGCCTTCCCTTTACCATTTTTATCAAAAACTATTTTATTAGACCATATTCCATCATCTACCATAATATCCCCATGGCTTACTTCTCCATCATCTAATAGAGGAATGATTAAATCCGTCCCGTCATCATAATAAATATTAAGATTGAATTTATCAATTTTTAAATCTATTCCCCTTTGAAGCCTATTAGTACCTAAATTTAAGGTTGCTGATACTATAGCTTCCTCTCCATTTCTATATCCTTCCCTCTTCATCCAAAAACCAGTAGATAAAGAAAGCATATTGCTTAATAGATCTTCTTTAGGGGTTAGTAATTGTTCTGCAATTATCTCTCTTGATTTTAGCAATTGAATTAAATTTTTGTCTAAATCTATATCATCTTTAAATATTCTAACATTACCTTTAGTTTCTTCAGCAATTCTATTTAATATATCTACATCTACATCATCGCTAAATCCAATGGAATAAACAGGATAGTCATTTAAACTTAAATCTGTAACTACTTTCCACATAGATTCTGAATTATTAATAGTTGGTTTTCCATCAGTCAATAATACAATTACCTTTCGTGAACTTAGAGCTTCTAATTTTGAAAGTTCCTCATTAGCTTTAATAAAAGCAGCTGTATAATTAGTATCTCCTCCTGCTTCTAAATGAGGGGCTAACCTTTCTTTGAAGGATTGCCTAACACTGTTATCCTTTAGTTGTTCCATTGGAATTACTAAATTAACATAGTTATCAAAAGTAATAATGCCCAGAAAGTCATCCTGAGCTAATAAATCAATAAATACATTAGCTGCTTTTTCACGGAGTCTTTGGGGGTCTGTCTCTTTCATACTACCAGAAGTATCTATAATTAATGAAATGGCCAGTAAATCCTCACCATTCTCAGCATTAATAAATATATTTTGGAAAATCAAAAGAAGGACTAGAATAAATATAATTATAAGTCTATTGTGTCTTTTCATCATATCACCCCAAATTTAGAATATTTCCCCGAAAATGCTTACTATTCTAATAACTGCTGGACCTAATATTACAATAAACAATGCTGGTAACATAAAAAAAACAAGTGGAAATAACATCTTTATTGGTACTTTCATTGCTAGCTCTTCTGCTCTTTGTCGCCTTTTCTGCCTCATTGAAGAAGATTGAATTCTTAACATATTGGCTATATTGCTTCCTAATTGTTCCGATTGGATGACTGCAGAAATAAAAGTAGACAAATCATTTACTCCTGTTCGGTGAGCTACAGCTCTCAATGCATTTTCTCTTTTTCTTCCCTTATTTATCTCATCCAAAGCCCTATTAAATTCTTCAGATAAAGGTCCTGGCATTTTTTCTGTAGTTCTCTTCAATGCCATATCAAATCCTAAACCAGCTTCTACACTAACAAACAACAAATCCAACATATCTGGTAAGGATTTTTGAATTTTCATCTGTCTATCCTTAGCTTTTATTCTTAGGATATATATTGGGATAATAAAACCAACTATACTTAATAATATTAATAATATTTTATTTTTATTATTACCAAAAGTATTATACAAAATATAGGTTGTTGCGGGGATTATTATAGCTAACATAATCTGAATAGCAATAAACCTATTCACCGTAATATTATTAGGTTCGCCAGCATAAGCAATAATTTTTTGTAAACTATGGTTTACCTGATAGGGGGTAACTTTACCAATAAGTCCAACGACTTTTTGATAAAGGGGTTTAATAATTCTATCATTAAATGGTTGGGATAAAATCGTTTCTTCTTGGTGGTCTTTAAATAAATCTTTCACATCATCTAGTCTTTTTTTTACTTCTTTTCTCCTACTGAATAAAATATAATATATAATCGTAAATATAAAGGCAACGGTTATTATAACTAGAAAATAGATTAAGTATTTCATAGCTTCACCTCTCTAAATTTCCACATCAGCTAACTTCATCATAATGAATATGCCTAGAACCTGCATAATCAATCCACCTATTGCCATAAAAATTCCAACATTACTTTGAAAGAGCTCTTTTATATAGCTAGGATTCATTATAAATATCATTATAGCCACTACAAAGGGTAATATGGATATTATTATAGCTGATAATTTACTTTGAGCAGTCAATGTCTTAATTTCACCACGAATTCTCATTCTATCTCTAATAGTATCAGCTATGGTATCAAGGATTTCAGCCAAATTTCCTCCAACCTTCCTCTGTATAATCAAGGCTGTTACTAACATATCCACATCTTCATCATCAACTCTCTCTGAAAAATCCAATAAAGCTTCTTCTAACGGTTTTCCTATGGTATTATCCCTAACTATTCTTAAGAATTCATCTTTAATAGGTGTCTCCAATTCATTAGTTGCAACTGACATTGATTGAACAAAACTAAAACCTGCTCTAAGACCATTAGATAAAATGGATAAGGCCTCTGGAAGCTGGGAGTTTAATTTTTTCATCCTTTGTTTTTTAAGATTTCCCACATAAATGTCTGGAATTTTAAACCCAATTAGCATACCAATTAATCCCAAATACCAAAGTTTAGTTACAAAATAAATTAAAAGAAAACCAAGAATACCAAATAGTATAGAAATACCTAAAAACTCCTCAGCTTTCATAAAAACATAGGCTTGATTAAGTTTTTTTTGCTTTATATCCATATAATTTCTTCTGGACATTTTTCTAACTACTAATCCAATAATATTCAATATGAATTGTCTTAGACTTATATTAAAATCTGCATTATAGCTATAATTTTCTGTAGTGTAAACCTCTAATCTATTTATTATACTCCTTCGTTTTGCAAATATCATATTATATAAACCTAATACTATAAAAACTACGGATAAAAATACTAGTAAAAGACTCACAAAAAGCATATTAAAACCTCCTATCAGCAGAGAATACAGAGGCTGAAATGCTCTCACCATACGCTTTTATCTTTTCTAAGAATTTTGGTACTATACCTGTTGGCACATGTTTACCTAATACAGTGCCACCTTCATCAAAACCTTCATGCCTAAATACATATAAATCCTGTAATGTAACAGTATCCCCTTCCATTCCTACTATTTCTGTAACTTTAACTATTTTTCTAGAACCATCATTAAATCTAGAGCAATATACGATTAAATTAATTGCAGATGAAATTTGTTCCCTAATAGCCCTAGATGGAAGTTCCATTCCAGACATCATAACCATAGTCTCAAGGCGAGCTAAGGTATCCCTTGCGCTATTAGCATGGATAGTGGTTATGGAACCATCGTGGCCTGTATTCATAGCTTGAAGCATGTCTAAGGCTTCTCCTCCCCTTACTTCACCCACTATAATCCTATCTGGTCTCATACGCAATGAGTTAATAACCAAATCCCTAATGGTAATTTGACCCTTACCTTCAATATTAGGAGGCCTACTTTCTAATGAAACTACATGCTCTTGTTGAAGTTGCAGTTCAGCAGCGTCTTCTATGGTAACGATTCTCTCTGCATTAGGAATGAATCCAGAAATTACATTTAATAATGTGGTTTTGCCACTACCTGTACCTCCTGATACGATAATGTTGATTCTTCCTCTTACGCTTGCCTTTAAAATTCTTGCCAAATCCTGATTAAGGGTTCCAAAAGTAATTAAATCCTCTAAGGTATATGGTTCTACAGCAAATTTACGTATAGTAATAGTTGGTCCCTTTACAGAGAGGGGAGGAATAATAACATTGACCCTTGATCCATCAGGAAGTCTACCGTCTACCATGGGAGAACTTTCATCAACTCTTCTTCCTAAAGGGGATATAATTTTATCAATTGTATGCATTATATGGTTATCATCTCTAAAAGAATTTTCTACTTTAATAATTCTTCCTTTCCGTTCAATATAGATATCCTCTGGACCATTGACCATAATTTCTGTTATAGTAGGGTCTCCAATAAGGGAAGTAATAGGCCCATATCCAAATACTTCGTCCATTACATAGTTGGCAATTTTTTGCTTATCTCCAAAGGATAAATTCCTTTTACTTTCAAATAAAATTTCATTAATTATTCTATTGGTTTCATCAAGGACAAATTTCTTCTGTAAATCATTATGGTTTTCAGGACTACCAGTTATAATTTCTATGACTTTCGACAGAGTTTCATTGGCTATTTCTTCTAATTCCTTTTTCTTCCTAGATACTAATTCAGATGTTCCAGCAATAAGTTTGCTTCCATTTCCATTACCTGACAATCTATTAAAATCAAAAGAGTCTTTGGCCATTACTTCACCTCCAATTATTTCTGTTCAATCTGAAATTCAGAGTTTATATTCTTAACTAAATTTACAATAGATTTACTTATTGAAGACCTAGGTTTATCTAGTACTATTGGATTCCCATTATTTAACGAAAGAATTGCCAATTTATAATCAGCATCAATTATTCCAAATAGGTTTTCACTTAAAGTACTCTCTACATCCTTAGGCCTTATTTGCCCCTTATTATCTGCTCTATTTAATACTACCTTAATCTTGGATTTTGGAAAATTGAATTCATGTAATGTAAGAATTGACGCTTTTACATTTCTCAGAGTAGAAATCTCTGGGGTAGTAATCATCAGTAGTATATCTGCAAATTGAAATGCGGGATTAATAGGTTCATAAAATCTAGCAGGCATATCTACTACAATATAATCAAAAGTCCCTTGTAATGCACGAAGAATTATTTCTATATGTTCAGCGTTTACAAACTCATTTATTTGGGGTTTTGCATTGGCAGGAAGGACTTTTATTCCCGATTCATGGGGAATTAGATAGGATTCAATTAAATCTTGGTCAATATTTCTAATATCATCTACAATATCTAAAATTGTATACCTGGGTATAATATTTAATGCTAAAGCAACATTTCCAAAATCTAAATCCAAATCTACTAAGCATACTCTTTTTTCAGTATTCTTTGCCAAGGAAGCAGCTAAATTTGTAGATATAAAGGTTTTACCTACTCCACCCTTGGTGCTAAAAACGGTAATAACATGGCCTCTTCTAGATTTCCTTTTAGTACTAATAGGTCTATCCCTGTGGACAATCCTTTTGTCCTTAACTAATTCATAAGACCTATATATGGAATCAATTAGCTTTGCAGAATTAATAGGTGTTATAACAACATCCTTTGCCCCAGCAAACATGGCTTTATATACTGTATCTTCTCTTAACTCATCTTCTATTATTATTATTGCAATTTCTGGATACTCCTTAGATAAGGACCTTGCAAAAGAATATTTATCAAATTCTAAATTATCTCCTAATAGGATTACATTTGGGCTGTATTCCTCTATTGTATAATTTGTTTCTTCTAAATCCTCTGTTTCACCTACTAAAGTAATATAATCCACCTTAGAAAGGGTATCAGATACTAGTCTTCTCTCTTCTTCCTGAACTTCAACTATTAATACTTTTATTTTTTCCAAATCTATCACCTCATTCTAAAGGATTCGAAATTATCGAAACCATAATGGTCCAACTCAATATTATTAATATCAATTGGATTTCTTAATGTTAAATGAAATTCTCCATTTATAGTGGCAAAAGCTATAACCTCAGCTTGCTCTGGGTTGACTAAAATAGTTATGGTATTAGGTTGTTGAGTGGTTTCAGATTCCACAGAACTTTTTAAACTACCTAATTCCAATACCTCTATGTTTTGAAGTTGAGTATAAGTTTTTGATTCTTCTATATCATAGGTAGCTAGTATATCGATTTTGTCCCCTACGGATATATAGTTTGCCACCCCTGAAACTTCATTGACAGGTATGGTAATAGCCCTCATATCTTCTGGTATCCTATAGGATAAAATCTCATCTAAATCTTCCATAGCAACTCTACCTGCTAATATCTGCTCTTCATTAATAATTTCTGCCTTAGAGATTTTTCCAATTACTTTTTCTAAATCGGTTACTGCATCTGGGTGTATACCATCTGTAGGGATTGAAGATAATTTTACCATCTCTTCAGTAATTCTAATATGAGCAGGTATAGATGTTTGGGCTACAACTACTTCCGAATAGGAGGTTGTAACCCCTACATCTTCAGTTTTCTTTATAGTATTAATATATCTATTTAATAAAAATACAGTAATTAGACCAAGAATTACCCCGATTAATAAAATCCGTTTATTTACTTTCATAGACAGCACCTACCTTTTTATTGGTTATTTAATAAGTCTACTACTTCTTCCTTTATAAAAATTCTCTTTTGGAAATTCATCTTCATAAATATTGTAGACCTCTTTTAAAGTACCTAATAAATTTACTTTTTCTTTCCCTTCATCATCATTTTCCATAGAAAGCACTATGTTTTCAAAATATAGAATTACATATTCACCCCAATAAGCAGTTGTATTATCATTACCACTATTATTTATATCTCCCTGCCCATTCCCTTCGATGCCACTTTTTCCGTTACTGTTAATATAAGAAGCTCTTCCTGGTAAAATTCCGATGAGATAAGCCTTGTTTCCGCTTTTTTGCAAAAAATCAGATAGTGAATTTTTGCTTTGTTCAATAGAATTTTCCTTACCTTCCTCTATATTTATTGATCTTCCATAAATACTTTTATCAACACCATTTTCAATAACATCTTTAGGAGATGTATTCTCCTTATATTGACCATTTTTATCCCTACTAAAGGGACCTAATTTTATTAATCCAAATTTTAGATGAGATTCATCGTCTTTTCCCCATATATTCATTGCTGTATCTTTAAGATTTTTCATATGTTCTACATATTCACTAAGTGATAATTCATCTAATTCTCCATCATAATTATCCCTTAACCCAAATGGCAATATTCCTGTATACCATGAGGTTTTCTCCGCTGTTGCAGTAGCAGTTACAATATAATCTTCATCTCCAAATATTCTCCCAAAGAACCTATTATATTCCTTATTTACATCTACTTGGACAGCCCTATCATCATTGATTTTAATGGCTTTATCAAAACTATCTTCAACATGTTCATTAGTATAAATTTCAGCTATTCCATCAATATCTCCATCGGGTAATTCCCATGCAGCGGCTAATGCCCCTGCATCTGCTGCGTTTTGGAGGCTTCTTCTTTGCCATGCTAAGAATCCATAATCAACTGTTAAAGCAGTAACCCCTAATAATACAATCATCATTAGGGCTACCATTATTAACGACTGTCCCCTATCATCTTTGAATAAGAATTTTATTTTTTTAAACATAAATTACACCCTCTCCTATTAAGGCAAATAATTTAGGGTAGTACTTCTGATCTCATAGATGCTTTAGCACCTATATTTATACTATTTCCAGGAACAAAAACATCGGGAACTGGAACTATTAAATTTATACTGGCATCATTAATAATAACTTTTACTTCCTTCCCAACACTATCTGGATAATCTACAGTAATATTACCCTCCACCAAATCCAATGTTTTATGACCTTCAATGGCATCTATTACTCTCTTTTTCACTTCTGCTTCAGTTTTGCCAACAGATGCAGCCCTAGCCCCTTCTCTAGCAGCATTTGTCAAAGCTATTTGGGCACTAAAAATAATTCCAAATTGAATAATCCCCATTAATAAAAGTAGTAATATAGGCAATAGTATTGCAAACTCAACAACAGACTGCCCCTTTTGGTCTTTTTTAAATTTAAATAAACCTGACATATTTACCACCTCATATGAAATATACAAGCAACGTACCTAATCCTATAGCAACTCCATAAGGTATATAATGTTTTTCCTTTATGGATTCCAAATTTAAAAAATAATCATTTATTTTTTTTAATCTTTGGTTATCAAAGGTAATATTAAGTATGAATAAAATAGGTCTTATAATCATTCCAAAGGCTTTCTTTAGAGTAATCCAAAGTTTTTTCTTATAGATTAAAAATATAATAACTATAATTCCACCGACTAAACCAGCATAAACCGTATTATATAATACAAACTCCCAACCTTTTAACGCACCAATGGCTGCCATTAGTTTTACATCTCCTCCCCCCATACCTCCTAGGATAAAAGGGATAAGAAAAACACCTAAACCAACTAAAAATCCAATTAAACTAAATTTAAATCCTTCTATTCCAAAAAATACACTATATATAACTAAACCCCAAAGCATTGCAGGAAAGGTAATGAGATTGGGGATTTTTTTCTTAGTTAAATCAAAATACATGGATAGAAATATTAAAATTAACAATATATAATCATTTATAATTAAATTCATAATATTCTCCTTTATAAAGATGAATAAAGCTTTCATTATGTAAGGGAATTTCTGCCCCCGAAGGGGCAGATGTTGTGTTAGTTAGTTAATTAGTTACTTTCTATTATTAAATAGTACAGCCTATTCTGTAGGAACAGTACCATCTAATTTTGTAACTATTTCTGTAAACTTATCTTTTATTGCAGTACCAAGACCTGTTAATGCAAGTACAGCAGCCAAGGCTACTAATGCAAGTATCAACCCATACTCTACCATCCCTTGCCCTTCTTCTTCCTTAATTAACCTTTTGAAGATGTTTAACATTTTTTTATTCCTCCTTTTAAATAATTTTTAGTCCTAGACTTTATGATATATAGCGTTTATAATAACTAGTAACGCTTTAAATCACTGTAGTTTTACAGCGATTTATTGTCCCTCTGGAATATAATAATGCTTTTATATCCATGAGGAACTAAGTTGAATTGGAATTTATCCCTACTATATAATACATACCTTATGAAGGCTTCACCATTGATTCGTTGTAGCTCCTTTTTGATTTCATAATAGCTTCATATTGATTTCATAATGCGAAAAATGTCTAATAAAAAGTGCCATAGCAGAATAATCTGTTACGGCAGGTTACGTCACTTGCTTCCTATGAGTGAGACGTCCAAATTTAACCCATAGTACTTCGCATCCGTGGGATAAAACCTATTCAATTATATAAAAGGCTATAGGTAAAATAATATTGTCATCTCATTTACTTTAATATAGTTTAGAATATATAGTTTATCTACACCTAAAAAGTATGAAAGCATAAAAAAATATCACCCTTTTTAGGTGATATTTACCATTTCACTAATCTATATGTTTTTTATATAATTTATTATATCTTATAGCATTTTGTCTTACGCCTTCAATCTCTTCATCAGTAACCTGTCTAATGACTTTGCCTGGCATTCCTAATACTAAAGAGTTGGGAGGTATATGCTTGCCTTCTGTTACTACAGTTCCAGCTCCAATTATACAATTATCTCCTATAACCGCCCTATTCATTATTATAGCACCCATGCCTATTAGGCAATTATCTCCTATGGTACAACCATGGACAATTGCATTATGTCCAACTACAGTATAATCTCCAACTTTAGTAGGTTTATTTGTTTCCGTATGGACTGTAGCGTTATCTTGAATATTTGAGTATTTACCTATGGTTATATTTTCAATATCTCCTCTTACAACAGCACCATACCAAATGCTTGTACCTTCCCCAATATTTACATCTCCTATGACCATAGCAGTATCTGCTATAAAAGTATCCTCATGAATATCTGGTTCAATACCTTTTAGTTCTCTTATCATATGCAATTCTCCTTTTCAAATTTTATTTATTATTTTCTCTATATTAAGAATATGTACCCATTATTTATATTTATCATAACAAACAATTTGGTCTAAACTTTTTCTTGGTCTTGGAGATGGTGATTCATCAGGATATCCCAATGGAGTTATTGAGACTACTCTCACTTCTTCTGGAATATCCAGTACATCCTTTACCATATTTTCATCAAAACTACCAAGCCAACAAGTACCTAATCCCTGTTCATAGGCTTCTAGTATCATATATGCAGTAGCAATGGATAAATCAACAGTATATCGTGGTTGTCCACATTTCATAATCCCCTCAGTTTCTGTACCGCAGCAAACTAAAATTATTGGAGCTTCTCCAACAAAGGGTTGACCTATTGCCTCAGTAAGTTTTTCCCTTATTTCTGGGTCCCTTGCAACTACAAACTTCCACTCTTGTCTATTCTTTGCAGAAGGAGAAAGTCTAGCTGCTTCCAAAACCTTTAATAATTTTTCCTCTTCTACAGGCTTACTGCTATACTTTCTTATACTTCTCCTACCTTCTATTGCAGATAAAACATCCATTATGTATTCCCTCCTATCAAATAATAAAATTAATAGTCATTTTATTTATATTATATCAAAACTTTAAATCCTATATAACTTCTCCAATTCTATAGCTAAATTTGCTCCAAGAATTGCATTATTATATACTAGCTTTATATTGGACTCGAGACTCTTTCCCCCTGTAATCTCCTTTACCTTGTCTAATAAAAATGGGGTTACTTCTTTACCTTTTATACCCATAGTTTCAGCTTTACTTATGGCATCTTTTATAGCTTGATTTATTATTCTTGGGTCCATTTCATATTCTCTGGGTATTGGATTTGCCACAACAATTCCTCCATCTAGACCTAGAGCCCATTTTGTTTTTATTGCCTTAGCCAGCTCCTCTTCATCATCTACCTGATAATCTACACCAAAGCCGCTTTTCCTAGTAAAAAATGAAGGAAACTCTTGGGTTTTAAATCCTACAACAGGTACCCCAAAGGTTTCTAAGTATTCTAATGTAAGGCCTATATCCAATATGGATTTAGCTCCTGCACAAACTACTGCCACACCGGTATGAGCTAATTCTTGTAAATCAGCTGATATATCAAATGTCTCTTCTGCACCTCTATGGACTCCTCCTATGCCTCCTGTAACGAAGACTTTAATACCTGCTAAATTAGCTATTATCATGGTAGAAGCTACAGTGGTAGCACCATTTAATCCTTTAGATATAATAAAGGGCAAATCCCTTCTACTCACCTTCTTAACATCCTTTGTCTTTCCTAAATATTCGATTTCTTCTTCCTCTAATCCTACCTTAATCCTCCCATTTAATATGGCAATAGTAGCTGGAATTGCTCCTCTATCCTTAATTATCTTTTCCACTTCTAAGGCAGTTTTTACATTTTGAGGATAAGGCATTCCATGGGAAATAATTGTAGACTCTAAAGCTACTACTGGTTTTCTTTCTTCTATAGCTTTTTTTACGTCTTCTTTCATATCCATATATTTTCTTACCATAATCCTATCTCCTTTATTCTATTTTCAATATTTTCTACTGATATATTTGGGTTTATAGTATTTTCATCCTCTAAGGTTATTATAGATGCTCCTATGGAAAACTTTAAAGTATTTTCTATATCCAATCCCTTGAAATAAGAATAAGCTAATGCTGCAAAAAACGCATCTCCTGCCCCAGTAGCATTTTTTATTCTTATTTTAGGTGATTTTAAATGCATTTCATTTTGATTATCAAAATAATATACTCCTTCTTCACCTAAGGTTATAAATACTTTTTTCAACCCTTGGTTTATAAAATGATTTGCCACCTTTTTTATATCTCGTTCCTCAAATATCTCCATGCCTGATAGTATTTCTGCCTCTAATTTATTTGGTTTTATTGTATGAAAATAGCCTAATATATCTTTAACTTTTTCTGCTTTTGTTGTGGATACGGTATCTAAAAAGAAATCCACCTTAAAATTAGACACCATATATTTTAGTACCTCAATGGGTATATTAGTATCTACTATACATAGGGCGGAATTCTCTATGATTTCCTTTTTATCCTGAATAAAAGATATGGTCATCTTCTCAAATATATCCATAGATGAAAGAGCCACATTCATATCTCCTGTTTCATCTAATATAGCTATATAGGTAGAAGTATCTTCATCTTGAAGAATTAATGATTGAGACATATCTAATCCTATCTTTTTGCCTTCTTCTACTATAAGTTTTCCATATGTATCATTCCCTAAAACAGTTATTAGTCTAGTATCTATTCCCAACCGACTTAAATTCTCTCCTATATTCCTTCCAACTCCACCTAAGGATATGGTGGTTTTTCCTGGATTGGAATCCTTCAGCCTGAGTTTTTTATAGGGTGAACCGATAATATCAATATTAGCTCCACCTACTATGGTAATATAAGGTTTGCTTTTCCTCAAATTATATCCTCCCCCCAAAATATCTAAGCTTGGCACTAACTTATTAACTAGATTAGTAATTCGATAAGTTCATAGGTGTTACCAAGCCTCGGAATTAAGGTCACAACTCCTAGCTAACTTTCCAATAAATGTTTTTATACCATCCTCTTTCTTCCTCCATACATAACTTTTCCTGTAATTAAGCTGTCTTTAGCTCCTTCTCCAATCCTCAACTCCCAAAATACTGGGAATCTCTCACTGATTTCTACCTTTATAATTTCAGGAGCAGCAAAAGCTATTATTTGAAAATTCAACTTATCTGCAATTTCAAACACAGGATCTAATATATGTTTTGCTGAAGCCTTCCCAAAAGGATTATCAAGTATAAGAACTGTCCAAGGTCTTTCATTTCCAACATGTCTTTTCCTATAATTCATAAGCATCATTATTACAAAGGTATTTATTGAAAGAGTCTGTCCTCCACTTCCTTCTGGCATGTCTCCTTCTCCCTTGTTAATAGCTTCCCAAGTAGTATAATAATAATCCCTTGGTTTTGCATATTTAAATTCATTTTTTTCAGTCATCTTATAAACCATTAAAACTGGATATCTCCCTTGAAGGGCTTTAGAAAATATAGCCTTATCATCCATTAACTCTCTTAGTTTTCTATCATCAATATCCTCTATATTTTCATTTTCTTCAATTACCTTTTCTATAGCTTCAACGAAGTATTCTTTCAATAAAAATAGCACATCTTCCTCATCCCTTGGTAGCTTTTCTTCTCCTTTTAATTTAACAAGGGGAAAAGAATAATTATTTTCATTTATATATACCATACCCGCAACCATTTCTTTAAGTGATTCCACTATCTTTATTACCCTCTTTGAAGCCCTAATGGACCATTGATTCCTTGCTTGTTCTGCCTTTTCCTTATCACTAGATAATGTATTTAACTCTATTTGAAAATGGTTCTTCATACTACTGAAGGACTCTAAATTCCTTCTAAATCTATCCACTTTCACCTTTTGAATTTCATTCAGTATTCTATCCCTTAGCAATTCATCATGTACTTTAGTTTCAACATTATCCTCAAAAGCTTTTAAATATTCTTCTCCATTAGCTATTTCCCTATTTAAATCATCTTCAATTCTATTATATCTTTTGAACCACTCTTCCACTTCAGCCCTTGGATTTTTAACAACTTTTTGTTTCAATATTTTATTCATCTTACCCTTATGAAAATCCAATTCCTTATTAGCTTTCAAAGTAATAATATATTCATTTAAACCATATTTATAATCATTTATTCCCTTAAGTATTTTTTCCGCCTCATTTAAAAATTTCTCATTATCCTTATAATCATTTTCAATATTAATATTTTTTTGTAACAAATCTAAATCCTGCCATAGTTGGGGTGCTCTATTGAATCTTTTTCTAATCTTATTATTAATTTTCACAACTGAATTTTTCTTCTCTTCTAAGCTTCCTGATAATTTGTCTTTATCCGATTTTAAACTATCCAATTCTTTTTCAATGGCTTTTAGTTTCTTTTCTATTTCTCCAATAATGATATTTATTTCATTTAAGGGTAGATTTAAATTTTCATAATTCTCCCAAAGTACATCTATTTTATCTAAATCTATCCTACAATTCTCTATTTTTTCTTGAAAATAATCTATGTCTTTTTGAATAACAATAATTTGAGAATTTTTCCTTTCAAAATCACTAACCAATGCTCTTCTTTCATTTAAATCAATAAATATAGCATCTTCACTTATTACATAAGATGGCATAGCCAAAATTTCCAAATCCTTAGATTGTGCTAAACTCACCCTTGCATCAGGTAATACCTCTTTTATTTCTTTCAACTTCTCTTTTATTTCCAGATTCCATTTTTTAAATTCTAATTCATTAGATTCCTTCCTTTTCCTAATTCGGTGAATTTCCATATCTATTTCTTTAAGTTTAATCTTAATTTCCTCTAATTTATTTGTATTTTCCATATAAATAATTTCTTCTTCATCAAGGGATAATGTTCTCTCTACATATTTTTCTAATTTCCCTAAATTGTCTTTTCTTTTTTCCCCTTCAATTTTTAAAACTTTCAATGTGTTTTTAATTATAACCAGTTGACTCTCTTCTTCATATATTGTAGCCTTTATCGTTGTTTCTTCTCTTTCTAATGCTTTAAGAACATTTTCATGTTCACTAATTTCCTTTAAAACATCAAATGAGCTGGCATTATTCTCCCAATTTTTAATATCATTGATTAATCTATTTAAATTATTTACTCCACCCTTTATACTATTAATTGCCTCTTTTATATGGCTATATTCCTTATCTATTTCATTAATCCATTCCATGTATTTTTGATTATTTATGAAATCATAGCCTTTGTTATGCACTGATTCAAATTCCTTATCATAATCTTTATTCATGTTTTTTCTTAAATATATTGGAATTAAACTGTGAAGTAAAAAATCTTTTTCTATACTTTTTTCTATGGCTCTCCAATCTTCTTCATTTCCGATAACCAATCCATAAATAAAAGAAGGATTTATAGTAAGTATATTCTCTATTTCTTCATGGTCTAAACTATTTAAAAACTCCATGCCTGTTTGAACATTTATTCCAATTTCTATTATTTTTTCCTTAAGATTTAGTACGTCCTTGTTAGGTATCCAGTAATTTCTATCCCTATTTAGGGACTTATCAATATTGTTTTCCCAAAGATTCTTTTGTAATTCCTCTAATCTACTTTCCTTTTCCTCTAGTAACTCTTTAATCTTGTATAATTTCTCACCAATCCAACTTGGACTCATCTCTTCTCTAGTACTATCAATTCCCAGCTCCCAACATATTCTCCGTTTCAAATCTATTTCTAGTTTTTCCACATCATCTAATAATTTCTTCAGTTCTTTAAGTTTATCCTTTTTATTATTAATTTCTATTTCAATTTTATTTTTCTTAAATTTTAATTCATTGATATCCTCTGTTTTCCCTTCAATATTAGATTCAAGTTCTTTAATTTTTTCCTCTTTTTGGTTAAATTCATTCTTCATATCTTCTAGAAGTTTTTCTGGAAAACTCATACTAAAAGGATCAAATATACTTGATAGTTTTTTAAACTCTTCATCTAATTCTTCCTTTTTAATTAAAAATCTATTTATTATATCTTTAAGGTCCCTCTCCACTTGTAATACCTTGTCTCTATTTATATCTTTATTTTCCAACTTTCTTTCTAGATAATTTTTATACCCTGAATAATTAACGGAAATATCCTCCCATTTTATCTTCAATGAATTCCACTTTTCTTTAATTATTTCATCTAATTCCTCTACTCTTTTTCTGGCATCATCTAACTCCAAGGCTTTTATTAGCCTCATCTTTTCATCTAGCTTTTCTTCTAAAGAGTCATTATGCATATTCATATCCACTAATATTCTGTTTATCTCATACAATTTATTTTCTTTCTTTAATTGATCAATACTGCTTTGTTTTTCATTTATACTGTTAATCAATTCTACATTTTTTTCTTCAATTTCCCTTATCTCTTTATTTACTTCAGCATATTCTAAATTAGCTCTTTGAAATGATAGTTCTTCCTCTTTTGCTTTGCCTTTTTTTATTTCATTTTCCCACTTTTCTATTTCATTTTCTGCATTTTTTTCTTCATCCTTAATAATGAAATATAAATCATTGCCATCAATAATACATCTTTCTTTCATATCCAAAAACTTTGTACCTATATCTGCATTTTCTATTAGAGGATTAAGAGCTATTATTAAATCTCTAAAATCTCCTTCTCTTTTCAGCAAAATAGGTAAGTTTTGAGTGATATATAAATTGCTCTTGAACATTTCCTTTAAACTATCACTTTCATTATCATAGTTTTTCATATTTTCAGATATAGCAGGAAGTATTAAATTATCAAATATTGCTTTATTGTCAGTGGCTCTTTCAAAATAATCTCCAACTCCACCTTCTACTTTGTTTATAACCTTTAAAATTTCCCATTCAGATTTATAAACCCCTAATCTCCTCATATATTCATAAAAATTAGAATCAAGTCTTTTTACACTAGATTGAGAATATCTTACAAAATCCCTTCCATTGTCAGCAATAAATTTTTCAAACATTTCATAATCAACAGATTCACCCTTATCCTTGTCATAGACTGGAATATTTTCTAAGGTATAAAAGCCATTGTTTTCATGTTCATAAGTATATAAAAAATAATTAAGCCCTGTCTTTTCTTCCTCTTCATCATTTTTTGATGTGCCTCTCTTATATGCTTTCATGCAGATTCCTGTAATAAGCCATTTTTCTGGTAATGTATCTAATTTCCATTCTAATAGTACATGCAAGGTATATGGATGCAATCTACCTTTTTGATCATAAAACATAGAAATAACTTTGTTTCCATTATTCTTTCCCCATCTAGTTTCAGGCATCATTATTTGAAATAGAAGCTGCATCATAACACCTTTTCCACCACCATTTTTCAATGTAAAAAGGGTATGATCTGGTTCTATATTTCTCGTAAGATTATAGATAGAGTTTTCATGCTCTTTTTTGAAACCATCATACTTACATCCAACCAATCTGATTTTAGAAATCCTCGGCATCTAAAAATTCCTCCTTTGTGTCCTCTATAAGACTCATTATCTCTTCATACCTTTCTTGCCTATGATATAGATAATTCAATCTTTCATATAATTCATCTTTAGGTATTATTCTAGATTCTTTTATCATATCTATAATGAGTCCTTCATCTTTTAGAGGCCTTAATGCTTCATGGATAAATCCTAGTCTTGTCTCAACGGAAGTGCTAAATGGAAGTTCTTCACTCTTTGATGGTTTTGAATGGGAAAGTTCTATTGTCCATAATGTATAAATATCCTCAATAGCTAGAGCCCAATCCTTTGAAAAATTTTCTTCTTCGTGGGTTCTTTTTTCCCAAGATTCGATAATCTTAGTTATAATCTCTTCTAATTTGTAATAGGATATACCCTCTTCCTCTGCCCTAAGCCGCACAAACTTTTCTTTGTCAATTACTGATAAGAATATACAAATGATGATGTTTGCTAAATAAAAATATTTCTTTTTCTTAAGTCCTTTATATTTAGTCTTCATATGTGTGTAGGAAGTGGCAAACATGGAATCATAGGAATTACTAACTAAATGTATATTGCCACCAACATGAAAAACTATAAGTCCTCCTTCATCAGCCATAGTTTTGACAATTTCCCTTACTTCTAAATTTTCAATATACTCATTTCCCAGTGTATCATTAATAGATACTATTTTGTTTTTTAATAGATAGAAAAAAACTTTAGAAGCTTTTTGTATGTTTTCATTTGAATAACTCATCGTTCCCATCCTCCACATATATAGTATAAGGAGATATATGTATTTCTCTCCACAAAAGAGGTTCTTTATCTATTTGGATTTTACTCTTAATTTTTTTCTCATGAAGAGCTTTATATTTTCCATCACTTTCACATAAAAGACTGAAAAGATTTAATCTCTCGTCTATTCCTTCAAAATTCTCAACTAAAACTACTTCCGATATGGCAAACATCATGAAAAGTTCAATGTTCTCTCGTTGACGAAGCCATTTTTCTTTGCTCTCATTACTTATCTCATTTAATTCTCCTATAGAAAACCGACCATTTTCTAAAAGTGAATCAAATATATTACTCCATAACTCAACTATAAGTTCCCAATCGGTTCCTTCGGTAAACCAGTTTTCCTCTTCTTCCTCTTCACCATATTCTATTATCTCTTGTGTATAAGTCTTCACCAGCTGCTCTTCCCAAGCCCAATTTAGTGGATATATAAAGTCAACTTGAGGAGAAAAAAGGGGTGACAATATAAGTTCTAGTTGGTTAAAATTTTTAAGTCCATTTTTCACTATGGTATTTTGCCAAATATCTTTTTTAAAACTTACATTTGAAGTCTTCCAAAAACTCTCTGGATATTTAACCCTTACTTCCATCTCATAAGCTATATTTTCCATAACTATCTTAGCTAAATTGTCATGAAGTATCCTAGCCTTTTCTAAATTTTCAAACATCATTTCTGCTTCGTATTTTTTTTCATCAGGGAGTGATTCATATCTACTCTTCCATGAAAACATATCTTCAAATACGCTTTGCTCATCTTCAAATTGTTTTCTTATTTCCTCTTCTGTTTTTCTTGCGTTTCTCTGCTTGTCAAAAAAGATGACTTGAGGATCTCTTATCATGTCCTGTCTACGATCCTTTTCTCTTTTGATTAATGTTCTAACTCTAGCGATGAGATTATCTACACTACCCTTTGCCTTGGTGAAATTTCCTGTTTTTATTAATTGAAGGGTATAGAATTGTTCTACATCGAAGCCAAATTCCTCTAATATCTCCCTCGTAATGAAAATCATCTCTTGGGATTCTTCAGTAAGCATGTAAACTGTAGAGCCACCTTCTTCCCAATGACTGTGTTCCCTATCTTCTTTCAAATACCTAAATACATATTCTTCTCTATTTTGGGTTTGCTCATTGTAAATAGTAGATTTAAAATTTTCTTGCCTGCTTGGTTCTCTATACCATAAGGTACCATCTACAATTCTATCAATATTCTCTTTCGATGTTTCTATTTGCATATCTCTTACTATCTCTTCTGCAATATGAATAATATCCATCCTGGTTCTATTTGGATTGTCCGTTAATTCTCTTCTAAATATATTTAATAGAATAAGAAAACATATTTCATGGGAAAATTCATTGAGTTCTCCTACATCCATGCCTGTCCCCAACATTCTTATTGGTTCGATTTTTTTCATTCTATCAAAAAATCCACTTTCAATTACTCCCAAATTTATCACCTTTCAGTATGTATTCATAAGTAATATACTCCTGGGGAATCCTTAAATCCTTTGTCCACAACTCTTTCAATACTTCTCCATAATTTTCAAGAGAATGACTAGCCAATTCACTTAATACAAAATTTAAATCCAAAATATTTTTGTTCTGACCAATACAAGGATGCTTATTTGCAATTTCTAAAAGCTGTATAAATGCTTTAAGATGTAATTTTATATTTAAATTACTATACTTCCTTTTAAAACTTCTATATATCATGAAACCTTCAGGATCAATATCTCCAAAATATAGTATTTCTAATTTAAATGGTGAAACTAATTCTTCTATAAAGGAGAAGCTGTTTATTATCTTTTTTCCTTGACCAAATATAAGTAAATCAGGTACAACCCCAAAAATATCTATTCCACTTTCACAAGCTCTTTTATAAGAAAAGAAAGTAGAATGATTCTCAAGGATTATTACCTTTTCTATATTTTCTATTCCCCTTTTCCAGTATATAAACATTTCTCCATATTTTTTCATTTTTAAATCTTCATATGTAATATTTAGTCTTGTAAGTACTTTGTTATCAATTTTTCGTTTTCTTCTAGAATACAAAAATTTCTCATCATAAAAAAGTTCCAAAGATCTTTCTTCTAAACTTGCCCATTCTCTATTGTCTATTGTCTTTAAAAAATTATAAATATTTTTTATATATTTCCATTCCATTTCATTTTGACATTCTAAATGTCTTTCATAGTATCCAAAATCAAGTAAATCGGACATTTTCATCATTTCACTTTTATCCCATTTCCCAATCTTCTCCTGAGTTATTATCCTCCATTTAACTCTAAGTGGAGGATTCATTCCATTATAATCTGAACTTATTATCTCTTTAACTATTCCTTCTTCTACTGCTTTTGTAAGTCCATTATATAATCCTCTATAACCACCATTTTTTTCATATCCACTTTTCCCCTTATATATATGGATGAGATGGTTTTCCAATTCTTCAAGTTCAAATCGTTTTCTATTGTTGGTATTTGTATAGATTTTTATAAATTTAACTATATCCTTATACACAATTCCACCACCAAAATATTAATTAAACATATCCATATCAATAATAGACTAATAGGATGCCGATTATGGCAGAAATAATGCTTTGGGAAGTCCTTTTCATGGTAATATATCTCCTTATATTCTATCACATAATGCTAACATCCATCCATGTAGCTTTCATGATAATATATTCTATATAAATATAATTTTCCCTCTTTTATTGTCAAAGGTATCCACTTGAAATAATAAATAAACCAAATAGTTTTATCTTTATCTTAGTCTATAAGTTGTGCTTGGACCTTTCCCTAGCTTTTGTATCATGTTTTTATCTATGAGATTGTTCAAAATTCTAAGAGTTTTCGATTTATCAAAACCTGGTTTTATAATACCATCCATATATTCATTATTTATTCTCATTATTCCAGTTCCAAACTTTTCTATTAAATCTAATCGATAAAAAGCACTAGCTATTATAGGATTCCTTAACACAGAAATATTTCCATATAAATATTCTTCTTTTGAAAAACCCTCTGGTAATCCTCCTGGAGAATTTATTTCTATTCTGTCATCGTACATAGAAATTTGTATATATGAATTACATCCCAAATTCTATGAACTATTGCATTAGCCAATGCTTCCCTAAATGCCTCTTTTGGAATTAATTCCTTTTTTAATCTATTATATCCTTCTATTTCTTCGTACTGGTAATACAATTCAAAAACCTCTATGGCCCTGTCGTATTGAAATAATAAGGATTTATTACTAATTGTTTCTCTGTATAAAATTTGATTAATATTTCTCCCAAATCTAACTATATCTATTCCGGAAAAATCCAAATTATTTTTATCCGCTAGTAACTCTCCAGCAATATTCCACATATATACATCAATTATTTTAATCACATATCCTTGATTGCCCTTATTCTATCAAATAAATTAACTAATTTCTACCAAATCTTATTTGAAATAAAAATAATCCACTAGTCTAAAGCTCTATAACCTTTAAACCAGTGGGTTCTGATTTTTTATGATAGTTCCTGTTTAATTTTAGTTCCATCCCTGAAGTAAAATGTAATATCATCTTCTATAACTACCTTATCTATGGTAGATGTCCACAAAGTTTCATCAAAATCTGTTAATATTGAATCTTGGCTTTTAAGTCTATCTATAAAGGTATCTATGCTATCTTTTCTAACCTTATTTTCTTGTTGCTTTTCTTCAATTTCATTTAATTCATCTTGGGCCTTTTTGTATCTTTCAACTAAATCATTATACTTTTTTGAGTATTCCTTCTGGTCCATAGCCTTTCTAGAATTCTCATCAACTATCTTTCTAAATAATTCTTCTACAACTTCCATCTCATTTTGAATATTAGCTACCTTCTTTTCAAGCTTTGTTGTGTCTAGAAGTTCTTTTAATATAACTTCATAGCCCATTATAATTTCTTCTTTATTTTCTATTAAGCTATTAAAAGCTTTGATAAATGCTTCTTTAATCTGGTCCTCATAGATATGTGGAGTTTTGCACTTCTTTTCATTCTTAAACTTGTGGTTACATTGCCATATGGTTCTTCTGTATTTACTATTTGAATGCCAAACTTTACTTACATAAAAGCTTCCGCATTCACCAAATACTATTTTTCCAGAAAAACAATTCCCACCAGTCTTATAGCCTTTAGCTTCCTTTCGTTTTTTCATCTCAAGTTGCACTAGGTCAAAGGTTTCTGGTTCAATAATAGCTGGATGGCTGTTCTCTACATAATATTGTGGAACTTCTCCTTCATTAATCTTTTTCTTCTTTGTTAGAAAATCAACTGTATAAGACTTTTGTAATAGTGCATCCCCTTTATATTTTTCATTTTGTAAAATGCTTTTATTTTTGATAAATTATAATTGCTTATAACATACATAAATTATACAATCTTAATTGGAACATAAGTTTATTTTAAGGGGGACCTATTGTGACTGAAACAGAAAAAGCTTATATTGCGGGCATTGTTGATGGCGAAGGTAGCATTATGCTTACACGATTTCACAAAAACGAATACCCATCACCTTGTGTCTCCATATCTTCTACTGATATGGAACTATTAGAATGGATAAAGAATACCACAAAAATGGGAAGGATTATTAATAAGAAGAATTATAATAAAGAGAAACATTTAAATTCTTATACTTATAGAGTAATATACGATGATGCTCTTAAGCTTTTAGAAGAAATCGAAACTTATCTAGTTATTGAAAAGAAAAAGCTTAGGGCAAGACATATTTTAGACAATTATAAAAAAGTTACTCCTAGAAATGGTAAATATTCCGAGGAACTAGAGCAAAAAAAGGAACAATTTTATGCCGACTTCATGGCATTATAAAGGCCTTGATTAGCTTATTCTAATCAAGGCTTTATCATCTTTATGGTGGAGGCGGTGGGACATGATATCCTATAGTTTCCTAAAGGCACTGACTATATCTTGAGGTCTTTAGGTCTTTGACCCCTCTGGCGTATTATGGAAGTATATTATTGTTTTCACCTTCCATCCTAGTACTGCATATTCCTATTGAACTTAGCAGTCTATGAGTCGATACAGGGCTGTTGGATTTCTCCACATACCCCTCGGTATTAGCATAGGTCTATCCTTTAGCCTTCACCGATTAAGCCAGATTTTCACCTATAGATTGCTCCATAGGGCGACTCCTCTGAATCGAACCCACGTCCGAAAACATTTCCACAAGAGTTTCTCCGAGTGCAGTCAGTAATTTGACATTCCCTCCACTAGACTCCTACTGACAAGATTCTAGCTTTAGTAGCTTCATTATTTCCGTTCCTCACTCAAAGCTTTGTAAGGCTCGGTTCCCCACTAAGTTGGCGCCCTATCCCAAGTCGTGGGATTCTCGGGTAAGACGTGCTGCTTTAATTAAGCAGCAAATGCGTAATTATCGTTTGCGTTTAATTCAAGTTGCCACTTTTAACGTTGCTTGGCGTCAACGACTCGCTACTCTCGATTCCACATCCCCGTCGAAACCTTTTCGCCCCCGTATGAAATTGTGATACCTTTTTTGGTGCATTAATAATTATAGCAAAATATTGATATTATGTCAATCAATCTGATTTTTTTATCACAAATCCCTTGATAGTAAAAGCAAGACCCTTCGCTACACTCAGGATGATTACCTATACTTTTCTGAGGCATGCTGTTGCATTCTTCTTTCTGCATCTCTTTTTGCTATATCTTCTCTTTTATCATATAATTTTTTACCCTTTGCTATTGCCAGTTCTACTTTTACTAGTCCATCTCTAATATATACGGTCAATGGCACCAAAGTATATCCTTTTTGCATAATTGCTGATGATAATCTTCTAATTTCTCTTTTGTGTAATAGAAGTTTTCTCTTTCTTATTGGGTCTACATTGTAGATATTCCCTTGCTCATAGGGGCTAATATGCATATTATATATGAATACTTCTCCATTTTCTACAACAGCATAACTTTCCTTTACATTTATCTTTCCCTGTCTTATGGATTTCACTTCTGTTCCTTTTAAGGCTATTCCTGTTTCTATTGTATCTTCAATAAAGTATTCATGTCTTGCTTTCCTATTAGTTGCAACGACTTTTACATTTTCTTTTTTCATGTAAATCACCACACTCATTTAATCTAGACTATAGTTTATCAGGCTTTAACAAGGCTGTCAATTATTTAAGGTACTAACATAAAGTCTACTGTTCTCTTTACCAAATCTGCCTTTATCACTTTTATCTTTACAGTATCTCCTAATTTGTATTTCTTCTTAGTAAATTCACCAATAATATAATAATTTTCTTCATCGTATTCATAATAATCATCTAACATATTGCTAAAATGAACCAGTCCTTCTACTGTATTTTCCAACTGGACATACATACCAAAGTGGGTTAAGGATGAAATCATTCCTTCATATATATTACCAATCCTCTTAGACATATACTCAGCTACCTTTAAATCTTCTACTGCTCTTTCAGCTTCTTCAGCTGTTCTCTCAGTTATAGATGTATGTTCTGCTACTCTTGGTAGTATTGCCTCTAATTTAGCTTGTTCTTTAGAGTTCAGTTTCCCCTTATAAAAAGATTTTAATATCCTGTGAATTTGTAAGTCTGGATATCTTCTAATAGGAGCAGTATAATGGGAATAATATTTGGCAGCTAATCCAAAATGGACATCTGGTTCGCTACTATATCGAGCCTTTTTGAGAGATCTTAATAATAAGGTGTTTATTAATATTTCTTCTTTTTTCCCTTTTACTTCCTTAGTTAACAATTGTAAATCCTTTGGATGAACTTCTTGAGTGCCTTTTATCATATAACCAAGATTGTGAATAAATTTATTAAAGCTATTGATTTTTTCCATATCTGGTTCTTCATGAATTCTATATAGAAATGGCATTTCTGCCCAATACATGTACTCAGCTATGGTTTCATTACACACTAACATAAACTCTTCTATCATACTATTTGCTATTCTTCTATCTTCCTTAACAATATCTGTAGGAATACCATCCTCATCTAATATTATTCTAGATTCTGGAAAATCAAAATCTATACTTCCTCTTCTTTCTCTTTTCTCATATAATATATGGCATAACTCTTCCATTAGCTTTAACTCCTCTACAATTTTATCCATATTATCAAAGGCTTCGTAGTAATCATTCTCTAATAAATCAGAGACATTATCATAAATAAGTCTAGCCTTACTCTTAATTACACCTTCTACTATTTCATGGTCTATTACATTACCATTATTATCTATCTCCATAAATACGGATAGAGTCAATCTATCTACATTAGGATTTAAGCTGCAGATACCATTGGATAATTCTTTAGGAAGCATAGGAATTACTCTATCAACTAGATATACGCTATTACCTCTTTTGTAAGCTTCTTTATCCAAAGGAGAGTTTTCTGTCACATAATGGGACACATCAGCTATATGAACTCCTAGTCGATAGTTTTCACCTATCTTTTCAATGGAAACTGCATCATCTAAATCCTTTGCATCTGCTCCATCTATGGTAAATGTATTTAAATCTCTTAAATCAACTCTATTTTTAATTTCTTCTTCCCTTATCTCTTGCTCTATTCTTTTAGCTTGTTCTTGTACTTTTTCTGGGAATTCTTCTGGTGGTTTATATTGTTTCATTATTGAAAGTATATCTACGCCTTTTTCTCCCACATATCCTAATATATCAATTATTTTTCCTTCTGGATTCCTTCTCTTTTCTGGCCATCTAGTTATTTCTACTACTACCTTTTGGTTGGTTTTAGCTCCATTTCCATGGTCCTTTGGTATGAATACATCATAGGCAATCCTTGAATCATCTGGTATTACAAAACCAAAATTTTTACTGCTTTCATAGGTTCCAACTATGGTCTCATTTGCTCTTTCTAATATCCTAATGACTTCCCCTTCATCTTTCCTGTCCACTAAGCCTTTACTAATTATTCTTACCACCACTTTATCCCCATGAAGAGCTCCATTTATTTCTTCAGCAGGAATAAATATATCCTCTTTCTGTTTATCCTCTGGAACTAAGAACCCAAATCCCTTTTCATTACCCTCTAGCTTTCCAACTACTAAATTCATCCTTTGGATAAGGCCATACCTATCATTTCTTGTCTTTATTATTACCCCTTCTTTTTCCATCTCCTCTAAAACTTTGTAGAAAGCCTTTATCTCTTTTCCTTCTAATCCAAATTTAATAGCTAATTCCTCTTTAAGCATTGGTTTATACAATTTTTCTTCCATAAAGTTGATTATATTACGTTTTATCCCCATGTGTACCCTCCAATCTTTAGTGCTCTTAATTTTAAATCCCTTTCATACTAGTAGTTTTAGTACCTCCTAAATGAACCTTATTAAATAAATCCGCCTCATAAATGTACATGTTTTCATTTTTATCTTTATGGATTTCTATAGCTATATTTATCATTTCATCTATCAACTTATTGAATGGATAACCTTTCTTTTCCCATAGATAAAAAGCTATGGACCCCGGTAATGTGTTGATTTCATTTATGAATATATTATTATTCTCATCTAATAAAAAGTCTATTCTAGAATTTCCACTGCAATCAATTGCTATAAAGGATTCTTTAGCAAGTTCTTCTATTCTTTCTCTTATATCATCTTCAATATCTGCAGGGATTATCCTTCTACTACTTTCTTTACCTGCCCCTTTAGTATTACTTTTAATATATTTATCCTCAAATGTTAGTATTTCTTCCCATCCTAAAGGTTCTTCACATAAAGAGGCTATCACATTATCATTATATCCCATTACAGCACAATTGATTTCTCTTGGATTTTCAACAGCCTTTTCAACAATTATCTTCCTATCATATCTTATAGCTATTTCAATAGCATTTATTAGGCTCTTCCTATCTTTAGCTTTTGAAATACCTATACTAGAGCCTAAATTTGCAGGCTTAATAAATAGTGGATAATCTAACTTTTCTTCAATATCATCAATTATTTTTTCCTGATTTTCAATCCATTTATTTCTATAGAACCAATTGTAATCAACAATAGGTAAACCCTTAGCTTTAAATACTTCTTTCATAAGTATTTTATCCATTCCTACTGAAGATGCCAAAACTCCACCGCCTACATAGGGTATATTCATTAGTTCAAACAGCCCTTGTATAGTTCCATCCTCCCCATTTGTACCATGGATAGTTGGAAATACAATATCTATTTTATCTATTACTTTGTTTTTAAACAATCCAATGCTATTAGGGTGAAGATATAGATTATGGTCATTAGAATTTAGAGATAGTACTACCTCCTGTAAACCTTTAAAATTATTATCTTTGTAATTTTTAAACTCTTTTAAACTATTTCCCGTAAACCATTTGCCTTGTTTATCGATATAAATAGGAATTGTATCATATTTTTCCTTATCTATATTTTCTATTACCTGTAATCCTGTAATTACAGAAACCTCATGTTCAACACTACGTCCGCCAAAAATAATAGCTACTTTCTTTTTCACTTAAAATTCCCTCCTAGCTATTCATTATAAGTATCAGGTAAATCATTTTCGAATAATATGACATCCTTTGGTCTTGCAATTCTCTGTATTATATTTGTAGCTTGCTCTAAATCCTTTACAACAAATATATTATCTTTATTGTATCCTGTTTTCATCAAACCTTCATAAATTGGAATAGTTCTATTTTCTCCTATTAGGATAACAAAATCACATACCTTACCAATATTAACTCCTAACTCTCTATTAGCTTCTACTTCCATTGCACCTAGTTCTATCATGCCTGGAGTTACTATTATCTTTCGTCCCTCCTTGAACTGTGATATTACGTCTAAAGCTGCTTTTGCTCCAATAGGGTTAGAGTTGAAAGCATCATCAATTATTATAACTCCTGTTCCCGGATTTATTATATTCAATCGGTGAGGAATAGGTTGGATTTTTTCAATTCCCTTCTTTATCTCTTGAAAATTTAGGCCCATGGCTATAGCCACACAAACTCCTGCTAAAATATTATATATGTTATGTTTACCCAATAGTTTAGTAGTACATCTTATGCTATTACCTTTTTTATCCACAATGGTGAAAGTAGAGCCCATCTCCGAAACTTCTACGTCTTTAGCATATATATCTAATTCTTCAGCCTCGTCTATTCCATAGAGAATTTTTTCTTTAAAAGTTTTATCCGCTAGTTTCTTAATATTCTCATCATCATAATTAAATATAGCTACTCCATCTGTTGGTAATTCTTCAATTAATTCATATTTTGTCTTCATAATATTATCTAAATTTTTGAAGGTTTCTAAATGTGTAGGTCCAATGGATGTAATAACTCCAATTTTAGGCTTAGTCAACTCTGCTAACTCCCTAATATCTCCTATATATCTAGCACCCATTTCTGCAATAAATACTTGGTGTTTCTCGTTTAATTGGTTATTTATTACCTTACTTAAACCCATAGGAGTATTATAGCTTTCTGGTGTATTTAATACTTTATACTTTTCCTTTAATATAGTCCCAGTTATAAATTTTGTGCTGGTTTTTCCAAAACTTCCTGTAATCCCTATAACATGGAGGTTTTCCATAGACTTTATTTTTTCTTGGGCTTGTTGGAAATAATACATATTTATGTTGTTTTCTACGGGTTTAATTATTATATTGGATAGATAGATAGTTTCAGATTGAAAATAGTAAAATAAGGTGCTTGTAAACAACATTATTGGAAAATAAAATAATCTATCCTTTGTTATTTTTATATAAACTATATAAACCACTGATATAATTACAATATTCAATATTAAATTAGTAGCATAAAGGCGTTTAGCTCTATTTGTAAATACCAAAGGTTTTTTTGCCTTTTCATCTTTGGGATTTAATGTTAACACCATACAAAATATCCAAAGTATATTATACAGAACCCAAATAAATAATCTCATCCATTCATGTTTATTAAATAATATAGTTCCTACTATAAATAATATAGTCATTATTAGAATATATATAGAATTCTTATTCAATCTTTTAGTATATGCTTTACTACTTTTTTGTAACCATTTTCTATATTCTTCTTCATTATATTCTTGCAATTGCATCATATGTAAAAAGAATTTTGATCTCTCTACAATTAAGTACAGCCATATTAACATTAAAAATAAAATAACTTTACTATTCAAACTTACTCACCCCATAATCCCTATTACATTTATTATTTCTCTAAGGTATAAAACTTTAATCTAACAAAAAAGCTTTTAATATTATTGCAAATCTATTAAAATCCTCTAAATACGAATAATGTCCAGTACCTTCTAGTACAACCAATCCACTTTCTGGTATTTCTTTTTCCATTATTTCCCCCATATATAATGGTGTCGCTGTATCCTTATCCCCCCATATTAATAATGTAGGAGATTGTATGTTTTTAAGTATTGGCTTTAAATCTTCGTTAACAACTTTCACAAGAATATTCCTCATAATGCCTTCTGCTTCTTTATAATCTGTAGAACCGAATTTTTTATAAAACTTTTCCATTCTCTTATCATCATCTATCCAAAAAGAGAAAGTTTTATATAGAAATTTTAATGTTTTAAAAGTATAAACTTTCAAATAATAATTTAAACCTCTTTTTGGTATTAATCCAGCACTATCAACTAATACTATTTTATCTACTATTTCAGGATAGTTTGTTCCTATTAATATAGATAATTTGCCTCCAAAAGAATGTCCAATTAATATTACCTTTTTAATTTGCATAGTATCAAGAAATTTTTTCACGATTCTTGCATAATCCTCTGAACCAAATACTTCTCTTGGTGCTTCACTTGCTCCAAACCCAGGTAAATCTACGGCATAGACTTTGAAATAGGGTTTTAATAAGTTTACTATAGATAAAACCGTATTTATATTGGCTCCCCATCCATGGAGTACCAGTAGATCTTTTCCTTCTCCTTCACATATGTAGTTTATTTCTGTATCTTCAATATTAACCTTCATGTTTAACCTACCTTTATCAGTTTTTCTGATAACAGGCAGACATATAGGTCTGCCTCTACTATAAATATTATTAACTATCCTACTATGAATATAACAGATAATATTAAAAACTTCCTGCTAATAAGAAATTATATCATATTAATCAAATAAAAACATAAGTTAAAACCTTACCTTAATATATAATTTACTTCAAACAATTTGACGGTTCTTATCGTTTACTAACAATAAGAACCGTCCCAGTTAATTTATTTAAATAGGTTGAATAATATTCCACCGTAGTTTAAGAAAAGCTCTGCAAATACCAAGGATACTATGGTCATAAGTTTTATCAATATGTTTAACGAAGGACCTGAAGTGTCTTTGAATGGGTCTCCTACTGTATCTCCAACCACTGCTGCCTTGTGAGCTTCACTTCCTTTTCCTCCATGGTTTCCTTCTTCAACATATTTTTTTGCATTATCCCAAGCTCCTCCTGCATTAGCCATAAATATTGCCATCAATACTCCAGTAACTAATGCACCTGCTAACAATCCTCCTAAAGCTTCTGCACCTAATAATAATCCTACAAGTACTGGAACTACCACTGCCATAATCCCAGGGATTACCATTTCCCTTAAGGCTGCCTTTGTACTTATATCAACACAGGTGCTGTACTCAGGGGTTGCTTTCCCTTCCATTATTCCTGGAATTTCTTTAAATTGTCTTCTTACTTCCTCTATCATACTAAATGCAGCTTTGCCAACTGCCTCCATTGTCATAGCTGAGAATAGGAAAGGTAACATACCACCAATGAACATTCCTGCAATTACTGCTGGTTCTGTTAAGTTGATTCCACTTAATTCTACTGCTTGAGTATAGGATGCAAATAATGCTAAAGCAGTTAGTGCTGCTGAGCCTATAGCAAATCCTTTACCAACTGCAGCTGTAGTATTACCAACTGAATCCAATTTATCTGTAATATCTCTTACTTCTTCAGGTAAATCACACATCTCTGCAATTCCACCAGCATTGTCTGCTATTGGACCATAGGCATCTACAGCTATAGTCATTCCTGCTGTAGAAAGCATTCCTACTGCAGCTAATGCAATACCATATAATCCTGTAGCTGTATCAGTTAATCCTCCTGATACATAGAAAGCAATTAAAATACCAATAGCTATTATAATTATTGGTCCACCTGTGGACATCATACCTACAGACAAACCACCAATAATATTAGTGCTAGCTCCTGTCTCTGATTCAGAGGCTATTCTCTTTACAGGACTATAATCAGCTGATGTATAATATTCTGTTATTCTTGCAATTATCAAACCTACTGCTAAACCTGCTAAGATAGCTACAAAAGGTTGATATGAATCTAAAATTCTTCTACTCAAAACAAATGCAACAATTACAGTTATTATTGAACTAACTAAAGTTCCATTATTTAATGATTTTTGAGGATCTTTATCTCCCCTTACAAAATAAACACCTATTATAGAAGCTATTATTCCTACTGCTGATAATGCTAACGCAAATTTAACTCCATCGTCACCATAAGCTACCAATCCCAATGTAATTGCAGATATTATAGCACCTACATAGGATTCAAATAAGTCTGCTCCCATCCCAGCTACGTCTCCAACGTTATCTCCAACGTTATCTGCTATTACTGCAGGGTTTCTTGGGTCGTCTTCTGGTATACCTGCTTCTACTTTACCTACTAAGTCAGCCCCTACGTCAGCTGCTTTAGTATAAATACCTCCACCAACACGAGCAAATAAAGCTATTGATGAAGCTCCTAAACCAAATCCTGTTATTATTGCTGGCTTTTGAAATAGTATGTATAACACACCTACTCCTAATATTCCTAATCCAACAACACTCATTCCCATTACTGCACCACCAGAAAAAGCTATATTTAAAGCTTTGGTCATGCCTTCTTCCATAGCTGAGTTAGCTGTCCTTACATTTGCCTTAGTAGCTACTTTCATGCCAAAATATCCTGCAAGGACTGAAAATATTGCCCCTAATAGGAAAGATATAGCAGTTGCCCAATTAATAGCCAACCCTAATATAATAAACAAGGCAATTACAAATATTGATAAAGCATTATATTCTCTCTTTAAAAAAGCCATAGCCCCTTCTTCTATATAGGAAGCTATTTCTTTCATCCTATCATTTCCAGGACTCACTTTTTCAATAGAATTAGCTTTATATAATGCAAATAGTAAAGCTACTATACCAACTATTGGTGCAGCTATTATTGCAAAATCCATTTAAACATACCTCCTAATTTTTATTAAATTGCTGCAAGAATTAATGCAGATATCATAAACACAATCGCTGAAATTGTGGTTATTCTACTGAGTATAGCTTCAAAAGATCTAATTTTTGATTTACCCCAAAGACCTTGAGAACCTCCGCCACCAATGGCTCCTAATCCTTCAGATTTGCTTTCTTGTAATATTACTGAAATAATCAAAGATATACTTGATATGAGAAATATTATCGAAAAAAAGATTGTCATATTTGCACCTCCCAAATTGAATTTAGAAAAATCTATATTATTATACCTAGTAAACAAGAATATTTTAACACAGAGACCCGATAAAATCAATACCGTTAATAATTTGACATACTAAAAAGGAATAGTAAGGCTAGCCTTACTATTCCTTGATATTATAGAATGCTTTCTTTCCTTTGTATTGACTATTCATTCCAAGGAAATCTTCAATTCTTAGTAATTGGTTATATTTGGCTACCCTATCAGTCCTTGAAGGTGCACCAGTTTTAATTTGTCCTGCATTAGTTGCTACTACTAAATCAGCTATGGTAGTATCTTCTGTTTCGCCTGATCTATGGGATACTACTGCAGTATAACCGTGTACTTTTGCCATTTCTATTGTATTTAATGTTTCAGTTAAAGTTCCTATTTGATTTAGTTTAACTAATACGGAATTGGATACTCCCATATCTATTCCTTTTTCTAGACGTTTAGTATTGGTTACGAATAAATCGTCTCCCACCAATTGAATCTTATCTCCTAATTTATCGGTAAGCTGTTTCCAACCTTCCCAATCGTCTTCTGCTAATCCATCTTCTATGGATATTATTGGATACTTATCTACTAAATCTGCATAATAATCTATCATCTGATTTACATTTAGTTCTCTGCCTTCTCCTTCAAGGTTATATACTTTTCTTTCTTCATCATACATTTCAGTTGCAGCTACATCTAAGGCTAAATACACATCTTCTCCTGGTTTATATCCTGCCTTTTCAATAGCTTCAACAATCGTTTTTAAAGCCTCTTCATTGCTAGATAAATTTGGTGCAAATCCTCCTTCATCACCAACGGCAGTATTTAATCCTTTTGCCTTTAGTACAGTTCTTAAATTGTGGAATATTTCTGCCCCCATTCTAAGAGCTTCTCTAAAGTTTGGTGCTCCCACAGGCATAATCATAAATTCTTGAATATCTACATTGTTATCAGCGTGTTCTCCACCATTTAATATATTCATCATTGGTACAGGAATAACTTTGGCATTTACTCCACCAATATATTGGTAAAGAGGCATTCCTAATTCATCTGCAGCTGCTCTTGCTACAGCTAAGGAAACACCTAATATAGCATTGGCTCCTAATTTTCCTTTGTTTTCTGTTCCATCTAATTCTATTAGCAAATTATCTATACCTATTTGATCATATACATCCATTCCAATAATTTCATCTGCTATTATATTATTGACATTATCTACAGCTTTCATAACACCTTTGCCTAAATATCTTTCTTTATCACCATCTCTTAATTCTACTGCTTCATAAGCTCCTGTACTTGCTCCTGATGGAACTAAAGCTCTACCGTAAGCATCTTCTTCAGTCCATACTTCTACTTCTACTGTTGGATTTCCCCTAGAATCTAGTACTTCTCTTGCATATACATCTGTAATTAAACTCATTTTTTCATCCTCCTTATTCGCTTAGCGAAAATTTTAAATTTACAATTATTAAAGTCTTATAAGACTTTGACCTGTCATTTCTTTAGGTTTTTCTAATCCCATCATATCTAATAGGGTAGGTGCTAAGTCTGCAAGTATACCTTCCCTCAATTTAACATCTTCTTCACCTACTAATATTAGTGGAACCATATTTGTTGTATGGGCAGTAATTGGACTATTGTCCTTTTCATTAATTATTTTTTCTGCATTTCCGTGATCTGCTGTAATTAATGCTTTACCACCTTTTTTTAATAATAAATCTATTATCTCACCTAAGCAGCTATCCACAGTCTCTACCGCTTTAATAGCAGCCTCTACTACTCCAGTATGTCCTACCATATCAGGATTGGCAAAATTTAAAATAATTAAATCATATTTATCCATATTTAATCTATTTAACACTTCCTCTTTTACTTCTATGGCACTCATTTCTGGCTTTAAATCATAGGTTGCTACTTTGGGTGATGGAATTAAAACCCTATCTTCATTTTCATAAGGTTCTTCTCGACCACCGTTGAAGAAAAAGGTTACATGGGCATATTTCTCTGTTTCTGCAATTCGTAACTGACTAAGTCCTAAACTACTTACATACTCACCTAAAGTATTGTCTGGTTTTTCAGTCTTAAAGGCAATATGCACATTTTCTATAGTTTTATCGTATTGGGTCATAGTAACATAGAAAGTTTCTACTTTTTTATCTCTTTTAAATCCGTCAAAATCTTCATCTACAATAGCTCTTGTTATCTGTCTTGCTCTATCTGGTCTAAAGTTAAAAAAGATTATCGAGTCTCCATTATCTATAGTAGCTACAGGTTTTCCTTTTTCAGTGATTACCATTGGAATTACAAACTCATCATATATTTCCTCATCATAAGATTTCTGTACTCCATCGGTAGGGGATTCATTCTCTCTTCCTTTACCTAAAACCATAGCATCATAGGCTAATTGTGTTCTCTCCCACCTTTTATCTCTATCCATAGCATAATATCTTCCAGATACAGTAGCAATTTCTCCAACACCTATTTTCTCTATATTGTTTTGAAGTTCTATTAAATGTTGTTTCCCAATAGTAGGAGGTACGTCTCTACCATCTAGGAAAGCATGAATATATACATTCTTAAAACCTTCTTTTGCGCATAATTCTAATAGAGCATATAAATGGGTATTATGGCTATGGACTCCTCCATCAGATACTAATCCCATAATATGGAGTTTTGAATGGTTTCTCTTTGCATTATCTATGGCTTCTAAAAACTCCTTTTTCTTGAAATAATCCCCATCTTTGATGGACTTAGTTATTTTAGTAAGTTCCTGATAGATTATCCTTCCGGACCCAATGTTTAAATGTCCTACTTCTGAATTTCCCATTTGTCCCTCAGGTAATCCAACAGCTAAACCGCTAGCTTCTAGTCTTGAATTAGGATATTTTTCTAATAATCTATCAAAATTTGGCGTATTTGCTAAATATATAGCATTACCTTCATATTGTTTACCTATACCCCAGCCATCTAATACTATTAACATTACTGGCTTTTTAATCATATCTATTTCCTCCATCTAATAGTTCACTAATTTCACAAAATCCTCTGCTATTAAACTAGCACCTCCAACTAATGCCCCATCTATTTCTTCTTTTGACATTAACTCTTTAATAGTATTAGGCTTAACGCTTCCGCCATATTGAATCCTTATGGTTTCTCCAGTATCTTCATCATATTTTTCTTCAATAGTTTTTCTAATAAATCCACACATATGATTTGCATCGTCGGAGGAGGCTGTTTTGCCTGTTCCTATAGCCCAAATTGGTTCATAGGCAATAACAATATCTTCAATATATTCTTTGTCGATGCCTTCTAAAGCTTTTAATACTTGCTCTTTTACAACAATTTCTTCTTTGCCACTTTCCCTTTCTTCTAATGTTTCTCCTACGCAGAGTATAGGTTTTATTTTATATTTCAAAGCTGATTTAATTTTCTTGTTAACGGTTTCGTCCAATTCATTGAAATATTGTCTTCTCTCTGAGTGACCAATGATACAATACTCTACACCAATCTCATTTAACATTAATGGGGATACTTCACCAGTAAATGCTCCCTTATCTTCCCAATGCATATTTTGTGCAGCTAATTTAATATCAGTTCCATCTAAAGCTTTTTTCATTTCATTTAAACTAGTGAAAGGAACCGCCACTACCGCTTCCACTTTATTATTTAATCTATGTTTTTTAATATTCTCAATTAATGCAAGGGATTCTGAAATAGTATTATTCATCTTCCAGTTCCCTGCGATTATTGGTACTCGCATTATATTACCTCCTTATTTGTCGTCAATGGCCCCAATTCCTGGCAATGTTTTACCCTCTAAAAACTCCAATGAGGCTCCACCACCTGTTGAAATATGGGTCATCTTATCACCATACCCTGCTTTCTCAACGGCAGAAGCACTGTCTCCACCACCTACTATGGTTATAGCTTCAGATTCTGCCATTGCCTTTGCTATGGCTTCAGTACCAATTTTAAAGTTCTCCATTTCAAATACTCCCATAGGACCATTCCAAACTACAGTCTTTGCATCTTTAATTTCTTTTGCAAATCGTTTTATTGTTTCCTCTCCAATATCCATTCCCATCATATCTTTGGGAATACTATCTATTTTAAGAGCCTTGAATTCAGTATCATTTTTAAATTCCTTTGCTGCCACAACATCTACTGGTAATAACAACTTCACATTTTTTTCTTCTGCTTTCTTAAGTAAAACATTGGCCAAATCTATTTTATCCTCTTCTAGTATAGAATTTCCAATTTCATAACCTTGAGCCTTTAAAAAGGTATATGCCATACCTCCACCAATTAATATGGAATCAACCTTATTGAGTAAATTTTCAATTACACCAATTTTATCTGAAACTTTAGCTCCACCTAATATAGCTATAAAAGGCCTTTCTGGATTTTCCAATGCTTTACCCATTACAGAAATTTCTTTTTCAACTAAATATCCTACTGCTGAAGGTAATTGGTTTGAAAGACCTACATTTGAAGTATGAGCTCTATGAGAAGTACCAAAAGCATCATTTACATATAAGTCTCCAAGAGAAGCTAATTCTTTAGCAAAGTTTTCTTCATTCTTTTCTTCTTCTTTTCTAAATCTTGTATTCTCTAATAGAACTACGTCGCCATTTTTCATCTTTGACACTATTTTCTTAACGTCATTGCTTACTACCCTATCATCCCTTGCAAATACTACTTCTTTGTTCAATAGCACTGATAATCTTTGGGCTACTGGTGCTAAACTATACTTAGGATTAGGTTCTCCTTTTGGTCTGCCCAAGTGGGACATTAAAATAACTTTAGCGTTATTTTCTATTAAGAATTTAATTGTTGGTAAAGAACTAGTTATTCTTCTATCGTCTGTTATATTTTTATTATCATCCATAGGAACATTAAAATCACATCTAACTAATACTCTTTTTCCTTGAACTTGTAAATCCTCTAATGTCTTTTTTTCTAACATAATATCACCTCTTGGAAAAGTTTAATTGTATTCTAAGATAAAAACATAAGATTCTTCGCTGGGCTCAGAATGACAAAACAGAGTCACTCTGAACGTTAGCGAAGAGTCTTTTCTATTATTACTTATTTGCAACTAATTTTACTAGGTCCACAACTCTTGCAGAATATCCCCATTCATTATCATACCATGCAACTACTTTAACCATATTATCTATTACCATAGTTGAAAGCGCATCAATTGTTGATGAATGTGAGTCTCCTTGATAGTCTCTTGAAACTAAAGGTTCTTCTGAATACCCAAGTATTCCTTTCAATTCACCTTCAGATGCTTTCTTAAATGCAGCATTTACTTCTTCTGCAGTTGTAGCTTTTTCTACTTCAAAGGTTACATCTACTATTGAGACTGTAGGTACAGGTACTCTTATGGCAAATCCATTTAATTTGCCTTTTAATTCTGGTAATACTAAGGCTACAGCTTTGGCTGCTCCAGTTGTTGTTGGTATCATGGATTCTGCTGCTGCTCTTGCCCTTCTTAAATCTTTATGTCTTTTATCCAATATTTGTTGGTCATTTGTATAAGCATGAATTGTTGTCATTAAGCCTTTATTTATTCCAAAATTATCTAAGATAACTTTTGCAGCTGGTGCAAGACAGTTAGTTGTACAGGACGCATTTGAAATAATATTATGTTTTTCTGGGTCATAATCCTTCTCATTAACTCCCACTACTATAGTAATATCTTCATTTTTAGCTGGAGCAGTAATAATTACCTTCTTAGCACCAGAGTCTATATGTTTTTGTAATCCTTCCCTATCTCTAAAAGCTCCAGTAGAGTCCACTACCAAATCTACTCCTAATTCTTTCCATGGAATTTCAGCTGGATCTCTATGAGCTACTACTTTTATCTTTTTGCCATTGATTACAAACCCATCTTCTACTACTTCTATGGTTCCATTAAACTTACCATAAAGAGAATCGTATTTAAATAGATGAGCTAGTGTGTTTAAATCCCCTGAAGCATTTAATGCTACTATTTCAAAATCATTTACATTTTCTTCTGCATAAATTCTTAATACATCTCTCCCAATTCTTCCAAATCCACTTAGTCCAACTTTCATTGTCATAAAGTATTCCTCCTTAAAATTAAATTTTTATTTTAAGCTACTTTGTAGCTTTATTAGCTATTTGAATTATCTTTTTTGCTGCTCCCTCATCAGTTATTATAGTCATATTCTCCCTTAAAGAAGCAACGGAAATAATGGCTTCTGCTTTATCTTCTCCGCCAGCAACACCTATTACCTTATCAATTTTTTTATATCCATTTAAGGTTAATCCTACAGTTATCGATTCCCATATGTCATTGCCATTAATGTCAAAGTAATGACCAAAGGCTTCACCTACAGCTCCCTCTTTAGATAATTTTTCAATTTGTTCTATAGGCAATTGTCTTCTTCTAGCCATAACATCAGCTCTTCCTATTCCAAAAATTAGAATATTCATATTATCTATTAATTCTATAATCTCTTTTACTTCTGGTATCTTTAATACTGCTTTTAAAGTTGTTTTGTCTATATTATCAGGTATATGGAGGAGCCTATAGCTAGCTTCTAATTTTTTTGCTAATTTTGCAGCAATACTATTAGATTGAGTTTCTACATCTTTTCCTAGACCTCCTCTTGCAGGAGTTACTAATACATTGTCTGCTACCTTACCTGAAGGCATTTCTTCTGCAATCTGTGCCATAGTTGTACCTCCAGTAATCCCTATTATGGCATCTTTTTCAATTATTTTTTTCAAATATGTAGAGGTAGTCTTGCCCATATCCTTTAATACTAAACTATTGTCATTACAATTGCCTGGAACAATAATTATGTTTTCTACCTTCAATACATCTTTTAATCTTGTTTCTAAATTAGAAATACCTTTTAACTCCCTCATTAAATCCTTTAAGCTGTCAATTATCCTCTTTCCTTCTTCAGTTACATACATACCCATACTTTCAATATTCAATAACCCTTGTTCTTTAAGAATATTTACTTCTGTTCTAATAGGCCTTTCCCCAATATTTAATTTTTGTGAAAGTCCTCTTCTACCAATGGGTTCATTATAATAAATATTCCTTAAAATATTGTATCTCATTTCCAAAACATCAATTATTTCTGGGACTATTTTTTTTTGTATTTTTATTAAATCCATGTTAACACCTCTTGTAACCTAATCATTCATTAGTATATGAAAAATAGCTGATAATAATCAATGGGGACTGATTTTGTCCCTCGTGTGTATATTTTGTCCCACCCTCTTCAAAAAAATATAGAGTATTTCCCTATACATCATTATTATAGTATAAATATCTTTACTTTTCAAGAAGTAATAAAAAAAACCCCTAAATAATAGCTCCGTTCAGAATGACAAGCTTCTTCTTATTTAACAGTATTTAAAAGAGTATTATACCATTAAATAGACAAACTGTCACCCTGAGCGAAAAGCTAAGGGTCTCATGTTTAATAAGTTTAATATCTTTTTCTTATTGAAGATGATGGAATTTCTAGTTCATCTCTATATTTTGCAACGGTTCTTCTTGAGATGCATACACCTTTATCCTTTAAAATATCAGATATTTTTTGATCACTATAAGGTTTTTTAGGATTTTCTTCTTCAATTATATCTTTAATAATAGCTTTGATACTAGTGGAAGATACATCTCCTTTATTGGTTGAAAGACCACTGGAGAAAAAATATTTAAGTTCAAACAATCCTCTTGGAGTTTGAACATATTTCCCATTGGTAGCCCTACTAACAGTGGATTCATGCATATCTATGTCGTCAGCTACCTCCTTTAAAGTTAATGGTTTTAAACCTTTTTCTCCTTTTTCAAAAAATTCCCTCTGAAACTTTAGTATAGATTCTACAACGTTATAAATAGTAGCACGTCTCTGTTCAATACTTCTAATAATCCACATAGCTGAGTTCAATTTTTCAGACAAAAATTCTGTTGCCTTTGAATCATTTCCTTTTCTAATCATTTCCCTATAAAAGTTGTTTATATTTAGTCTAGGCCCAGTTACATCGTTTAAAATTATAACATATTCACCATCTATATATTCAATTGTAACATCTGGTGTAATATATTTTATCTGATTTGAATTTGTATTGAAGCATCTTCCCGGTTTAGGCTCTAAGGTTCTTATATAATCACATATTCTTTGAACTTCTTTCAACTCAATATTTAATTCTTTTGCTATCTTTAGAAGTCTATTATGAGCAACATCTTCAAGATAATTTCTAATTACCAGTTCTATATATGGGTCTTTTAGTTTATCTACTTGTACTTGGATTAATAAACATTCTTTTAAACTTCTAGCTCCTACCCCTAAAGGGTCAAAAGTTTGTATAGTAAGTAAAACGTTTTCAACTTGTTCAGGTTCAACGCTTATATCCATTGCAATTTGATTTATATCTGTAATCATATAGCCATTTTCATCAATATTTTCTATTAAAACCTCTCCAATATTTTTATCCATTTCATTTAATTCAGATACATTTAATTGGAATAATAGGTTTTCTTTTAGAGTCGGTGAATAACTAATAAAATTTTCATAACTATATTCTTTGATATTTTTATCTCTTTGTGGTCTATAGCTAATATCATCATATTTTTCAATATATTCTTTCCAATCAATTTCCTCCTTATCATTGCTAATGTCATCAATATTTTCATATTCAACCGCTGTACTTATTGAATCTAACAAAGGGTTTTCTTCAATTTGTTCTTTTAGATATTCGTTTAGTTCTTGACTATTAAATTGGAGTAATTGTATGGCTTGTCTTAATTCTGGCGTCATAACTAATTTTTGGACTTGTTCTAGAGCTAGATTGTAACCCAATTTCATTAAAACCACTCCCACTATTTTTGATAAAATTTATATTATTATTCACTAATATTATTACTCACTAATATTATTATACCAAAATCTTTGATTAAGTACAAAATCATTTATTCTTAAAATAAAAAACTTTTAGCCTTTTTTAAGGCTAAAAGTTCAATTAAATGCTAATTATTCTAATATGATACACTATTATCTACTGTCCATGGGTATTCTCCCATTCATAATATTTTACCTACTGGATTTATCATAGGGAATTCCTGCTGCCTTAGGTGCTCTTGATTTCTTTGAAGTAAATGCAAGAACCACCATGGTAGCTAAGTATGGCAACATCTTATAATAGGTCTGATTGATTCCCAATTTGTATAAAAAGGGTATCAAAGAAACTGAATATGCTAAGGTTCTAAGGAAAGCAAAGAACAAAGCTGCAAAAAGAATTCTTACTGGTCTCCATTGTCCGAAAATCATTACTGCTAAAGCTAAGAACCCAAATCCTGCTACCCCTGTATGTCCATTTACGTTTCCATCCATTACTCCAACGGAGTAGAAAAACCCCCCAATTCCAGCTAAAATACCAGAAATACTTACACCCACATATCGCATTTTGTGAACATTTATACCCACAGAGTCAGCAGCATGAGGATGCTCCCCACATGCACGGAGGCGTAGGCCAAATCTAGTCTTATAGAATATAATGATTGCTATTACGAGAAATATTAAACCGATTATTACTGTAAGATATGTTTTCTGAAAAAAAATCTGTCCCAGCACAGGAATCCTTCCCAAAACAGGTATTTCTCTAATGTAAAAGTTTACATTTGTAGTTATGCCATCACTATTAAAGGACATCTTTGAGAATAATAAAATTGCTGCTGGAATAAGCATATTAAGAGAAGTACCAGTAATAACCTGATTTGTCTTCATAGTAACTGCTGCAAAAGACAGAAGCAATGAATATATTAATCCCGCTACTGCTGCAATCAACATCCCTAAAATCAAAATAGTTTGTGGATTCAAACCTAAGTCTTGAACAAAATAGACAAACAATGCTCCAAAAAAAGCCCCGAAAAGCATTATCCCCTCAAGGGCTATGTTTACAACTCCACTTGTTTCACTAAACATACCACCTAATGCTACAAGAAGTAATGGTATTGCTACAGGAAGTGTATTTTGAATCAAATAATATACAATATCCATTATTCTGCCCCCCTCGTTTTATTATCAGAATCCTCATCTAAAACAGCTGGTGCCAATTCACTTTCCTGTGTTTCATGTCCCTTCCCAAAGCGTCCCTTAACAAATCTAGCTAATGCTGTATTCATTATCATAGCAAAAGCTGAGAAATATATGATAACAGCTATAACCACATCTATTATTTCTGGTTTATAGCCTACAAGACTTGCTAGGGTACCACCACGTTGTATATGGGAAATAAAGATGGACGAAAAAATAATTCCTATGGGATGAGAATTCCCCAAAAGTGAAACAGCTATACCATTGAAGCCATTGGCAGCAATAATGTTAATAGGTTCATAGGTCATGCTACTACCTGCTATGGCAGATGGAGCTAGTATTGCAAATGCTCCTCCAAGACCTGAAAGACCTCCAGCGATTATCATGGTAATAATGATATTTTTCTTACCCTTCATTCCCGCATATTCACTAGCATGTTTATTAAAACCTGAAGCTTTCAGTTCGAAACCAAAGGTGGTTTTTTCAAGGACTATGTATAGAATAATCCCTATTATAATTGCCAATACAATTCCAAAGTTTACATTAGAATCTCCAACCCCCAAAGGTGGTATCTGTACATCAGCTGGTAAATATTTAGTTCTAGTCTTTTCAGATGTATACATGATAGAATTTCCTTGAATAAGCATATCCACTAGATACATGCCAATGTAATTAAACATTATAGATGTAATTACTTCATGTACATTTAGAAATGCTTTGAAAATTCCAGGTATAAAGCCCCAAAGCATTCCTCCTAACATAGCAGCCAATATAGCTACAATCCAATGAATATTACCTGGCAAGTCCCACATGAAACCTACATAAAGAGCAAAAAACATCCCCATGGTATATTGACCTGAGGCTCCTATATTAAATAATCCCATCTTAAATGCAAATCCAACAGATAGACCTGTCATTAGTATGGGTGTTGCAAAATATAATACATCCCCTATACGTCCGAAACCTCCTGAAACTATATACCTAAAACCTGCTAAGGCATTCCCAGGTGATGCAATAATCATTACAAGAAATCCGAAAATCAAGCCAAGAAAAATAGCCATTAGGGCTGCAGTAAATGAAGAAAACCCACTGCTATGCGTTATTTTTTTAATGTCAAACTTATTTTTATTAGATATAATGTTTTTATCCTGCATTATTAATCTCCTTTACCATATCACGTTTTGCGCCTGACATGTAAAGTCCAAGCTCTTGAACAGTTGTTGTCTTTGGATTTAGTTCCCCTACAATCTCCCCTTCATATATGACTAGAATGCGGTCAGATATATTCATGACTTCTTCTAGCTCTAATGATACGAGAAATACCGCCTTACCTGCATCACGTCTTTCAATAAGCTGTTTGTGCACATATTCTATAGCTCCTACATCTAAACCTCTTGTAGGTTGTACTGCCACTAGAAGTTCATGTTCCTTGTCAATTTCTCTTGCTATAATTGCCTTCTGCTGATTACCTCCAGACATGCTTCTTGCTAAAGTTACTGGTCCTTGACCAGCTCTAATATCATATTTATCTATAAGCTTTTCCGCATATTTTCTTACTAAATCAAACTTAATAAATCCTTTGTTTTGAAATTCTGGTTGCCAATATCTTTGAAGCACTAGATTTTCCTCTAATTTGTAATCCAATACTAATCCATGTTTATGCCTATCTTCAGGAATATGGCTCATCCCTATGATGGAACGCTGTCTAATAGATGCTTTAGTTATATCCTGACCGCATAAAGTAATACTGCCTGAACTAACCTTATCTAATCCAGTCAGGGCATGAACAAATTCTGTCTGCCCGTTCCCATCAATTCCAGCAAGACATACTATCTCCCCGGCTCTAACATCAAAAGAAACATTTTTCACTGCAAAATTTTTGTGGGTTTTAGATGCTACAGTGACATTTCTAACTGAAAGAACTACTTCTCCTGGTTCTCTTTCTTCTTTATCCACACTAAAGCTTATATCCCTGCCTACCATCATCTTGGAAAGCTCTTCCTTGGTGATATCTTTTACATCTACAGTACCGACACATTGTCCCTTCCTAAGAACTGTACATCTATCAGCAACTTCCATAATTTCATTAAGCTTATGGGTAATGAAAAGTATGGATTTGCCTTCCTTAGCAAACTCTCTCATAATCTGGAGAATTTCTTTAATCTCTTGTGGAGTCAAAACAGCAGTAGGTTCATCAAAAATTAAAATCTCATTATCTCTATATAGCATTTTGAGAATTTCAACTCTTTGCTGCATACCTACTGTAATATTTTCTATATAAGCATCTGGATCAACCATAAGCCCATATCTTTCACTAAGTTCTATAACCTTTTCCCTAGCTTCCTTCATTTCTAGAAAACCCATATTATTAGGCTCAACGCCGAGAATAATATTTTCTAATACAGTAAAAATTTCCACTAGCTTAAAGTGTTGATGTACCATTCCAATTCCCAAGGCATTGGCATCATTAGGATTATTAATATTAACAACTTCACCATTTTTTCTTATTTCACCACTTTCAGGTTGATAAAGACCGAAGAGAACACTCATAAGTGTGGATTTTCCAGCCCCATTTTCTCCCAAAAGAGCATGTATCTCTCCCTTTTTTAATTTTAAAGTAACATTGTCATTAGCAATAATACCCGGAAATTTTTTTGTAATATTGAACATTTCAATAATATAATTTTCCATTTTAACCACTTCTCACCAATTGTATTTTTTACTTCTAATTAATTTTTATATAGAAAAGGGGGGAAATTTTAGCCTCCCCCATTTTCAGAATATTACTTGCATAAGGCTTAGCCAATATGGCAGGTAATCTATTTACTATTACTGTCTTGTAGTAACCTTAACTTTTACAAGATCTAAAGCAGTTGTAAGTTCATCTGCAGTAGCATATCCTGTTGCATCTTCAACTTCAATTTCACGAATAGGTTTAACATCGCCATCTACTAATTTTTGGAATAATTCATCATAGGCTTCCTTGTCGAAGGATTCGAATCTATCAAATGCATCAGCCTTTTCATCACCAATTACAATAGTTGGAAGTCCTACACCGTCATTAACAGCGTTGAAATATGTTGTTGTACCTCCATAGGTTTCCCAACTCTCTGTTTTATAAATAGCTTCAAGAACAGATATTACAGAAGCTGCAAGACCCTTTGTTGCCGATGTTATTACAGTTTCGCTATCATATCTTTGGTCAACGTCAACACCAATAACCTTTGCTCCTGCTTCACTAGCTGCTGACATAACTGATTTACCAACTGATCCACCACATGCAAATATTACTTCTGTACCTTCTTGGTACATAGTTTTTGCAGTTGCCTTATTTGTATCATTTTCTTCAAAGTTACCAGTATAATGGTATGTTACTTCTATGGCATCATCAGGAAGTCCAAGATCTGTAGCTGCATCTTCAGCTCCTTGAAGATATCCATATCCAAAGGCCTGAACAGCTGGTACAGCCATACCGCCCATGAACCCAAGTTTAGTCATTCCATCCATAACTGCAGCGTAACCTGCAAGATATCCTGACTCTTCCTCTGCGTACATAATACTTGCAACATTTTCTTTAGTTACAAAGTCAGTATAATCTGGATCGTGTGGTGCTCCATCAAGAAGAATGAACTTAACATCTGGGTATTTAGTTTGTGCCTCATATATTGAAACTTCAAACAAGAACCCTGGTGTTACAACAACCTTTGCTCCACCTTCTACAGCAAGGTCAATAGCTGCTAAATAGCCTGCATCTGAAGCTTCTTCAGGTTTGATATAGGTATGTGAGATTTTTTCTTTTTCTGCAAAAGCAACTACACCTTCCCAAGCACCTTGGTTAAAGGATTTGTCATCAATGTTTCCCTTGTCAGTAATTAATGCAATTTCATGACCCTTACTAGCTGCTTGATCGCTACATCCAACTAAACTCAAAACTACTAGCATTATTGCCATAGAAATAGCTACTAGCTTTTTCAATTTTAACTCCCCCTTCATTTTTGTCTTATTTTAATATTTAATACCCATATACATGTACGTTATTCTGAATAACACACATGTATATTCCTTTAATAAAACTCTGTTAATTTTGAATATGTATTAATAATAATATTATATAATACAAAGTATTATTTATCAATGTATAAAGTCTACAATTACAATTGAACAATAATGATAACAATAAAAACACTCCAAGTTCTCTTGGAGTCTTGGAGTGTTTTAACAGGGTTCTGAACCTCCTGCTACATATCCTGCTTTTGATAGTACTTCTATAGCTTTTGCCAATCTCTCTTCATTTACCATAACAATCGGTCCTGTACATCCCATTCCAGATTCAGCATAGATGCCTTCTTTCCATAAAACTTTTACCGCATCTTCTAAATCCATTATATCTATACCGGAAATGGTACCAGTTACAGTTTCTGATGGTGGTGCTACTACTTCTTCATCGTCATCGTCTGTTTTTTTAGTATCCTTTGTTAATCCCTTTAGTATGTCCTTAAGCCCTGCTTTATTTGCTTTTACAAATTCAGCTTTAGCTATTTCTTTTACATTACCTTTAATTAAACTTGCGCCATAGCTAATAGCGTTTGCAACAACAGGTATTCCAGAAGCTCTTGATAATATCAATATTACTCTATCATAGTCTTCTCCAATTCCAGGTCCATATCCATAACCTAGAGATTCATAACTTCCACCTGTTGTAAAGGATGAAAATACTTTCATTAAAATATTTCCTGTCAATGTATCTGTAACCATTATATCTGGTACCCCAGCAAGTAAATCGTTACCTCTCATAACGCTACCGCCATCTGCTCTCATAGATTCCGTAAGGTTAATTTTATATCCTTTGTCGCTTAATTCATTGAAAGCTCTCTCTACTTGTCTTGCACCATCAACATTCAATATTCCAACTGTAGGATTTTCAATTCCCATAGCTTTTGCTGTAATAATTCCACTAATACCATTCTTAACCATAGCTTCAACTCTATGGGGTGAAGATGTTCCTGTGGTTGTTGCTAAAATCATTTCTTTTCCTTTTCCAGGTGTTACAACTCTTCCTACAGTTGAAACTCCAATAGGGAAGCTATAATGCATTGTAACACAAGCGTCTATTTCACCACTATCTAATAATTCTTCCATCTTTTTATAGCCTTCTTCTTCTGTTTCTGCAATAACTTGAGTCAATTTAGAATCAACCTTTGGTCCAATTAATACTACTTCTAGTGAAGAATCTCTTTCTTGAGCCATCTCTGCACCCTTAACTAGATTATCTACACCATGTTCACTTCCTAGAGTAGTTATACCCACTCTTACTTTTTCACCAAATTGACCAGTTTCTACTGCATCTGCTATATCGGAAAAAACTTTTCCAATCATCTTTTTAATATTTTTTTCTGCCATATTATCACCTCTAATCCTGAAGCAGATGAGAAGCAAAATCTCTCATAGCTTCAGCTACAAGTTTCCTAACTTCCTCTTCAGATACACCTTTTTCCTCATCTTCTATTCCTGGATTCTTTTCTATTACAATGGATACTCCATCAAATAAATTAGTCATTCTTCCTAAGAATAAACTACCTTTTCCTACTATCATAGCTCTATTAACTTTGCCCTCTATCATATCTTCTCGGGCAAATCCTAGATAAGGTACTCCTGATGGAATATGACCTTGAGTTGGTGCCCATCCATCCATACCATGTTCTTGTATAAAATCATTAATTTGTGCTCTTTCTAAGTCTTTTCTCATTACTCCTAATGCACCAATCATCTTATAGTTTGCTGTTGGCACATCTCCAGCTCCAGCTGGTTTTGTTACATCTGGATTTTGCATTTCTACTGAATATTTGTCGATATCAGTAATCTTTAAATTACCTTTATCTAATGGGGTTGTAACTAGAGCACTCATTACAGCCTGTGGTGAAGAACCTGTTCCTACTGTATGTCTTCCTATTAAATCAGTTCTTAATATTGGGTTAACACCATCATTTTCAGATATTAATACTGCAAATCCACCAATTACATCTTCAAGAATTGGCATATCTTTTTCCACATGGTTTTTACCATTCATACCAAGTTTAGCAGTTGAACCACCAGCTAGAACTACTACATTTTTAAATGCTCCAGATTTAACTAAAGAAGATGCAACTATTAAAGAATGGGTTGGTGCTGCACAAAATCCTCTAGTATCGGAACCAGTTGCATTGTTGAATCCAACCATTTCAGCAATAGCTTTAGCGAAGTTTCCGCCACCCCTTTGATTCATATCTCCACAAGCTTCTTCTGAACATTCTATTACATATTCTACATCATCAGGATTAATATCATTTTTTGCAATAAGATTTAAGCCTGCTAAAACTCCTGAAGCTTTGGATACAAGATTTTCAAATAATACATGAGCACTTAGGTTACTATCTACATCATGAGCTCTTTTTATACATCCAACAGTTTTCCCGCCAGTAATAAGAGCTTCAGCTCCTTGTTCATCTATTAACTTCTCAATATCAGACAGTTCATCTCCAGTTTTAAGCCTAGCTATTAAATCTTTCCTTTCTTTAATCAAAGGATGAGCTTCCAATTTAGCTTTTACTTCTCCAGTAAATTCTTTAGTTAATTTAACCAAATCGAATACATCCACAATTTTGATAAGTCCAATAAATTCATCTTCTGGCATAATTTCACCGAATTTACCAAATCTGTCTGCACCTTCTAATGGGCTTTTATGCCAAGGTTGTTCAACCTTTTTTAAATCTTCTGGTTTATAGTTTCCAATATAAACTTGGTTTGGTAGATAATTTACTGCTTCATCAAAACTACGTAAATGATTTGGTAGTTTTTTTAGATATTCGGAATCTGGATTTATAACTCTTTCAGTAGATTGGGTTGTTCCATTGTGGATAACCATATCTTCAGCATGGACTAAAATATAGCCAGCCCCTTTTACTACAGGATAATTCATACTTACACCTCCGTTGATTATATCTATTAATTTATATTTAGACATAAAACGGGTGATTTTCATCACCCATTTTAAGTTTTTATTTATTAATCTTCAAATACAGTTTGATCTTCAACTTCAGTTGTTAAAGCTTTTAATGCCTTTTCAACTAATTTTCTTCTTAGATCCTTTTCATCTTTAGAATCCAAGTTTGGGTTTCCTAGTGGGTGAGGTATAGCAATTGTTGGAACAATTCTATTTGCTCCTACAGTTAATGAAATTGGTACTACAGTACACATATGAACTACAGGTAGACCTGCACGTTCAATTTCTTTTACCATTGTTGCACCGCAACGTGTACAGGTGCCTCAGGTAGAAGTTAGTATAACTGCATCTACTCCATCAGCCACTAATTCCTTTCCTATTTCTTCAGCAAATTTCTTAGCACTTGCAACTGCTGTACCATTACCTACTGTAGTATAGAAATATCTATGAAGTTTACCTATTTTACCTTCCTTTTCCATTTCTCTTAATACATCTACTGGTAAAACTCTATCTGGATCTTCATTAGCATATACTGGGTCATATCCTCCATGAGCAGTTTCATGGTCAGCACTTGTTAAGTTTTCAAATCCTTCTATGTCATATTTTCCATATTTGGAAGCAGATGAAGATTCAATATGATCTGGATTTCCTTTTGGTACAATACCACCAGAAGTTACTAAAGCTACTGTAGCTTTTGAAAGATCCTTCACTGCTGGTTGTGGATCAACTCTATCAAAATCTGGCATTGGGAATTCAGTAACAAATTCTTCACCTTTAAGTTTTTTGATAAGCATATCAACTGCTCTTTCTGAGCCTCTCTTATCAGCAAAGAAATTCTTTCTAACTCCTCTTGGTATATAATGTTCTTCCTCTGGGGAACCTATTTCTTCACCTTTAGCAATTTTTAAAGCTAATGGTACCATCTTCTTAACTGCATCTCTCATACCTGCAGCAGAGTTTTTTGTAGAAACTATATAAACACTCTTCTTAAACATATCTGCTCCAGGGTTTTCTTCATACATTCCTGTTACCGATGGAATACCTAATTCATTTTGTACTGCATCTGTAATAGTACCACATGCAACTCCATATCTACCTGCATTAAATGCTGGACCTGCTATAAATAAATCTGGATTGTATTTTTTAACCATTTCTAATATTTCTGCTTTTGCTTCTTCAATGTTTTCACCAAAATAGCTGTCACCACATATAATCGTAGCAACAATTTCAGCTTCACCTTTGAATCCAGCATTTATTGCCATACCTGGTCCTATGATTTCTTCTCTAACTTCTGGTTTAATATGTGCTTTTTCTTCTCCACCGATTCCGGCAAAGAATTGATTTATATAATGGACAACTTTAATTTTCCCCATTAGTTTCCCCCCTCTCCTTTTTTTGTTGGGAATTAATCGTTAAATTTACCGTATTCTTCTCTTATACCTTTTACTTCTTCTATGATATCATCAACATCTAGAACCATTTCCATCATACCTATTTGTTCATCATAAACGTCTGCGTCTACTGATTCTTTGAATTCTGGTTCTACTGCATGATATACTCTAAGTCCTAACTGGACTCCTGCTAATGGACCTGCAAAAGTTGGGTCTCCTGCTGTAACTGTTTCAGCTGCTAATCCAGCTGCTTCAGCTTCTGCTCCACCTATTAATACGATCATGTTTTCTGCGCCATATTTTTCAGTAAGCTCTTTAACCCTCTTTTGATTTTCTAAGTCCATAGCTCCTGCAGCAGTTCAGACAAAACATTCAGTAGATGAGAAAACTACTTCAGCATCTGTAGTCTTTATACATTCTTCCATAGCTGGGCCTGGTATACCATCCCTATCGCCTATTATGATAACTTTTTTGTTAGCATCAAATAACGACATCTTTACACATCCTTTCTTAATATTTCCATTGTTTTATTTCAAAGTATTTTATATCCTTAGAATCCCTTCGCAGACATTTTGTTAAATCCTAGCTCATTTGTTGCCCCTGTTATAGTTTGAAGTTCTACTACTATGGAGCCATCTTCTTTAAGGCTACCATCAAAACCACCAGCTATAATATCGATAAATTCTGTATGTCCTATTACTTTGTCCATTGGAGGTAATTCTATAACCTCGTTGGCATTTCCACCAGTTACAACTGCATTAGCTAATGGGTCTGCATCAGCTAAGGATTGGCTAGCCCCATCCCTACCAGCATATTCGTCAGTAATAATAACTGTTTTAATGCCTTTTTGTTCTATTTTCTTACAGTTCATTATTAAATCAGTATCTGGGTTTCCAAAACCTTCTTGAGATATTACAACTCCATCTAATCCAAGATATTCTGCTAGTTTAGCAGTCCAGTTTGATGATCTTTCTTTATCTGCTAGATACACGTTTTCGTTAGTTATTATAACTCCTAAGAAGTTAATTTCCTTACCGTGTTTAGCATATAAATCCTTAACAACTGGATTGTTTAAATGATGATAAGTTGTATTCTTATCACAAGCTGAAACACAGTTACCACTTATTATAGCTCCATCCATTATTTCTGTAGGATATAACAATGTTGGAACTATTTGTTTTGCGTCTACTCCATATACATAAGTGTCATGTAGTAATCCTTGAGATTGAAGCATTTGAACATATGCAACTTTTGGCAAATCTGAATATTTTGATACACTTTCTAGTAATGGCAAAGTCTCATATACTTCAACCTTATCTGGTGTTAACTCTTTAGCTGCTTCTGCTAAATACTTAGCAGCTTTAAAACCTGCAAATCTTACTGCTCTTTCATGGTCATGTTGTTTTAGATTATCTATAGGTTCACAGATTAACACTATATTATTTAACTTTGAAAATGGGGTATAATCTGCTCCTGGTCCTTTCATATCAATAATCCCTTCTTGGAAACCTACAATTTTACCTGTAGTAACTACTGCGCAACCTTTTAGCACATTAGTTTTTCCACTACCTACAACATCAACCTTTGACAATACTCCTGGGAAAATTCCTCCTGGTCCATCAACCTTAACTCTTGGTTCAACTACATCCTTAACAGGTGTAATCCTTATGCTTTCACCAGGTTTTGCAATTTCTACGTCTACTTCTTTAAGGTGCTCATCTTCTTTAATTAAAGCTATCAATTCCTCTTTGTTTACATAAAGCACCCCGCTCTCAATTTTGGTTTCTTTACCAAATTGAACGTCATTAATTAGCACATGGCCTAATTCTAGACGCATATATTTCACCTCCCCTTATTTTAAAACATATATCTTAACTCTGGGCAGAAGCCCAGAATTAAAACCAATTAAACATATTTTTTAACCATTTCTTCTACAGCTGTTGCTGTGGCTTGAGATTCAGCTAATCTTTCAACTTCTTCCCCATCTTTGTATATTATTATCGCTGGTAATCCCATCACTTTTTGTTTTATAGCCATTCTTCTAGCTTTTGTAATGTCTAGTGAACAAAATTTAATTTTATCACCATATTTTTCTGCTATTTCGTGAACATGAGGCATTAATGCTTTACATGGTTCACATGTTGGACCCCAATAATCAACTAAAACATATCCTTCTGCATTTAGAACTTCTTCTTCAAAATTTTTTCTATCTAATTCTATCATAAGTATCCCTCCTATAATTATTTTTTAAACATCAAATACTTCATTGATGTATTTTTCTGCTTGAACAGCTGCTATAGCACCATCTGCAGTTGCTGTAACAACTTGTCTTAATGATTTTACTCTAACATCTCCTGCAGCAAATACTCCAGGAAGGCTGGTCTTCATATCAGCATCTGTTGGAATATATCCGTTCTCTAAAGTGATTTTCCCTTTAAATAGTTCAGTAGCTGGGATAAATCCAATAAATGGGAATATGCCAAATGTTCCATCATCTTCATCAGCAAATATTTCAGTCAATTCTCCCGTTTTAACATTTTTAACTACCATTGATTCAACTATTCCATCGCCTTTTATCTCTTCTACTACTGAATCCCACATGAAATCCATTTTTTCATTATTAAATGCTTTCTCTTGAATGGATTTTGCAGCTCTTAGTTCATCTCTCCTATGGATAATAGTTACTTTTCTAGCAAATTTGGTTAAGTACATACCTTCTTCTACAGCAGTGTCTCCACCACCTACTACAAATACTTCCATGTCTTCAAAGAAAGCAGCATCACATGTAGCACAATAGGAAACTCCTCTACCTGTCAGTTCCTTTTCACCAGGACATCCAATAGGTCTTGGATTGGCACCTGTTGCAATTATCACAGTTTTTGCTTGGTATTCGCCTTTTTCTCCTTTTAATACTTTTACTTTCCCTTCTAGGTCAATCTCTTTAATTGTGTCAAGTACTCTTTCTGCTCCAAATTCTTCTGCTTGTTCTACCATTCTAGCCACTAAAGTTGGACCAGTAGCATTTTCTATAGAACCTGGATAATTTGCTACTTCTGCTGTTGACACGATTTGTCCCCCAGCTTTTTCCTTTTCTAATATAAGGGTTTTTAGTCTAGCTCTTGAAGCATATAATCCAGCTGCTAATCCTGCAGGACCTGCTCCTATAATGACAACATCATATATCATAGATTTTCCTCCTTTTGATAAGATTATTGTGTTGGTATCCATTACTTTAATTTGCCTAAAATAATTCAAAAATATTCTTTTAAGTAAAAAGTAATGTTAAACACAGTTTATTGAAAAGTTAGATTCCCACATTTATTATGTAATGTTTTCCTCTATTCTGGATAAGTTTTGGTATTTTATAATTATTTGGATAATTATTATATACCATAATGATAATAAAAATTTCATAATAAAACAAGTTTCGTTATTTTAATCTCATACATAAATATTTTACCCATAAAATACTTTTTTAAATAACAAAAAAACAGAATAGAAGGAAATATTACGTGCCTTCTACTCTGTTTTATGACCTGAGAGATTCCCCACTAAATAAAATGGATTGCTCCTTCGGTGCTACGCTTTTCAGAGTCTCGTCAAAACACGGTTCCTTTGCCTGAGATCGTCATCATAAAATGGCAAATCTTATGACTTATTCCTTCGGCGCCAAATTTTTTGGTCTCTCCCGCATTTATCATCCGACAATATATAATTGTTTGATATTATTTTCACAGTTCACTGTCATTATAATATATAAATATAATTAAAACAACCCTTTTCTTTATAAAATATGATTATTCTATGATAATGTCATATTAAATTCATTCTGATAAAATGTCATATATGAGAGAGGAGATATTTAATATGACTCAAAAAGAAATAACTAG
>NZ_PPXX01000111.1 GCF_021655075.1 Clostridium sp. Cult2 | reverse complement strand
GCAGATGTACAAATACTTAGATCTAGGTATTTGGTAACCAAAAGATATAGGATAAAAAATGCCTATAGAAGATCTAATATTGATCCAGAGAGATTATTTGAAGAGTTTTGTGAGGGAATAGAGAATGAAGAATCAGAAAAAGGAATGCATTGTAGTATGTGTCCGCACATACTAATATGTTTAAAGGGGGAATTTGCCATTGATAGGAATAGATAATTTAAAGTTTAATGAATTTTTCCTACGAACTGCTCAGCTTTGGCAATTCAAAAATAATTATGATTTTTTAGATTTTATAAAATTGTCCCAGGAACAAATAGAAATTATTGAAAAAAAGGATGCACAAATGCTTATAAGTGGTTCTGCTGGCAGTGGAAAAAGTATTACATTATTATATAAGATGATAAAGATTATGATGGATGAAAAAGTGCCCCAAAGAATATTATATTTGACTTTTAATAGCACATTAGTATCTGATACATATAAAAGGGCCTGTTTGTCGGAGGAATTTCAAGAATATAGAAACTATCATGAGATTAATATTTGGACATTTCATAAAATGAGTTATGAAATACTAAGTAAAATGGGTTTTAGGAATGTAGAAAACTTGAATATTAATATTGGTACTATAGAAAGTTTTACCGATAAAATCTGTGGCAGACTATATCCTATATGGGAATACTATACTGACCCATCTCAAAAGGGATATAGAAAATTAGAGTATAGTGAACGATTGTACTCTACCCATGATGTAAACTTCATAGCTGAGGAAATTCTTTGGATGAAAGCAAATGGATATATAAAAAAAGACGATTATTTGGAAGTAGAAAGAAATGGACGTGGGAATGCTCCAAGACTTACAAAAACTCAAAGGAACACTATATATAAAATATTTTTAGAATATGAAAGAAGAAAAGAAGATATGTATCATGGGCATATGGATTTGGAAGACTATGCTCTCAAATTATTAGAGAATTTTCATTATATTCCAGAAGAACTTTATTATGATTATATATTTGTAGATGAGGTTCAAGACCTACAAGCTATGCAATTAAAGGTTCTTGCAAAGCTTGCAAAGAAAACCATAGTTATTGCAGGTGATTCAAAACAGAAAATATATAAACGTAGTCCTCATTCTTATGCTGATTTAGGAATAAATATCATAGGTAGCAGAAATAAAACTCTTACTAGGACATTTCGTTCAACTAAACAGATAGTAAAATTGGCTAATTCATTAAGTTTTACGGATATTGAAAGTGAAAAAATTCATGATATAGAGGAAATGGCAGAAGGATATATGCCAGAAATACATTATTATCCTAAGACTAAAAATCAAATCAGATATATAATAAAGGAAATAAAAAAAATACATAGTATAGAAGAAGGAGCAACTATTGCAGTAATTCATCGGGAGGAAGACAAGATTCTTAGGAGACAAAAAAGTTATTTAAGGAAACAATTAGAAATGAATTTTAGA
>NZ_PPXX01000110.1 GCF_021655075.1 Clostridium sp. Cult2 | reverse complement strand
AAGAAAATGGAAGAATAAATGGACAAAATCTCCCCTTATCCCTAGTTCCTAAATCCTATTATTTCCTCAATCCTAATAGAACTTTATTTTCATTTTTTGCCCTGATTCTTAAGAAATATAAGTACTTTATAAGGTCAGGTTCAAGAACTAAGGAATTAAATGGATAATTGGAAGAGAATAACAAGTCAGTAGTATCAAGGGCTTGAGGGGTGTTGGTGAGAGAACTTTATTTGAAAAAGGTGAGGAGTTTGTTTGATGAACACATAGTTAGGATTAAGGATTTAGGGGTAAGGAAAATAGGAAATAAATTAGGCAGGATATAGGGGTTAATTAGTTGTTGTAAAAAGAAAATAAAGTAGTGGTATTAGAAGGGATAAGGAATAAGGGGAAGTATTGGGAATACAGGGTTTAGTTAAGTTTTAAGGCTAAAGGGATATGAAGATTAAAGGTAATTCGTGAAAGTACTTTATTTACTTTTACTATACAACATAGGCCTTTTTTTCTGTTTCTAAAAATGATGTTGCGAAAAATTCTAGAAACAGAAAAGTCCTTGCATTGCAGAAAAGTAGTTACAAAAAGAAAATAAAGTTCTTAGATGGTGTTTTACCCACATTTCTTGATACAAGAATGGGGATAAAGTATATAAAATATAACGGGAATGTGGATAAAAGGGCAAATAAATTAGGACCTTATTTGCATTTCCTATAGAACATGCCCTATTTTTTCTGTAAGGAAAATTCTATCAAAATGAAAATAAAGTTGTATTATTTATATCAATATAGGAAACTGGTTGTGGAAGGGGTTAAGAGGGTATTAGAGGAATTGGTTAAAAAGTGGTAAGGTGTAAGGAAGTAGGTGCTTTTACAGGCTATATAGTGTAAAATAAAGGTATATGGTATGGTTTGGTAAAATATGAATATAACAATATTCTTAAGTTTTATCATAGCAGTAAAAAGATGTAACATATGAACGATATAAACAACTCAATAAATAGTAATTTGTTGATTAAAAATTAAAGGGGGATAATCATGAATAACAAGTATGATAAATGTGTGAATGAATGGAATAATATTTTTTCAAAGGAAATACCTAACGTTCCAACGAAGTCAACCTCTGGAAATGAAACCCTTGATAAAGGAATTAGGTGGATTTGTAATGGGACAGAGAAAATTCTCGATTTTGGATGTGGCAATGGCACTATGCTATTTTTATGTGCTATAAATGGAACAAAACTTAATATTGGAATTGATTTATCAGAAAAGGCAATTGAAGTTGCAGAAAAAAGAGCAGAGCAAATGACGCAAGGAGAATTTGATTTTAGTCAAGGCGGAATTGATAAATTAAAGAATATAGATGATTCAGAGGTTGATGCAGTGATTTTATCTAATATTATAGATAATTTGTATCCTGATGATGCAGAGGTTCTAATGAATGAAGTGGAGAGGGTTTTAAAAGAAAATGGTAAAGTTTTAGTTAAAGTGAATCCATACGTAACAACAGAACAAATATCAGAATGGAATATAAAGGTTGTAAAGGATAATTTACTTGATGATGGATTGATTTTATGGAATAATACAACAGATGAATGGATAAAGTTCTTTGAAAGAAAATTTGATATAAGACAATACGAAGAAATTTATTATCCCGAATATGAACAATATAATAGAATGTTTTGGCTTGTTAAGAGAATATAATGATGTATTGATTATGGTGTGGAACCATGCTCGATAAATTCTAATTTTTAGGGATGATATAACATAACTTTAGATTCAGTTCTGTCGTATTTTATTATGTGCACTAATTGTGGGGGCTATCATGTTTGAATATATTAGATTGAAAAGAATAATGTGCTACGGGACTTGCCCCGTTTATAGTGTAATAGTACATAACGAGGGCAATGTAATTTATAATGGGGAAATTATTATAAAGCGTAATGGAGGGATAACAAGTGCAAAAGTATTCTATACATTTTGAGATATCACAAGGACGTAAAACTAAGAATGGAATGCTAGTTCCAACTAATTATAATTTTGGGGACCATTACCATCTTATTTTTTAAAAAAATGTACTCATTTTAGAATTGACTGCTGGATTGATGAAGAAACAGCCATTGAAAGAGCAGAAGTTTTTGGAAGAATTCTTGATACAGGTATAGATAACATGAAAGTTTTCACTGGAGAAATTACAGAAGAATTTGTAATTGAATTAATACATAATCCTTTTGATGAGGAAGACAAGATAAAATGGTTTAGCATCTTTTTCATGGATGAGGATAAGTATGTTTTTTCAGCGGAACATTATGGTTGTGAATTTGCCGCTGAATGTTCGACTAAAAAAGAGGTTGAATGCATTCATTCAATTATACCAAAAGATTTTCATTTTGATGTGTACGATAGATAATTTTAAGAGTGATGAAGTAGATAAGATTAATACAATCACCAAAGACTTATAAATTATCTATTAAAGAATAAAGAAAAATCATGTAAGGATAAGAAGCCTGTTTATATATCTGAACAATACACCGAAAGTCCTAATGCTCAAATTCGTAAATTACATAATGATGAAATAGGAAATTACCTTAAAGAGCAAAAGCAGTTTGTAAAGCAATGAATATATAATGTTTATATTTTGCGCAACAGTGGGATTTTGTGAAGTAAAGGATATTGTATTTTAAGGGGTGTAAGATAAATGGAATTGATAGTACCATGTAAAAAATATTATTCATCTTATATTGATGCTATAAAAGAATTTTCTGAGTATAAAGTTGATACTTATCAATTTTTAGATGCATCAAAATATGACATCTTTGAAAAAATTGAGAATTTTAAAACAGGCAAAAATTTACCGCTTAATTATGTTAAAGCAACATATTTATGGCTAGTAGAAGATGATGAGTTTATCGGAGAAGTATCAATTCGTCATGAATTAACTGACTCTTTGTTATGTTTCGGTGGTAACATAGGATATGGTATTCGATATTCAAAATGGAATAAAGGATATGGCACAATTATGCTTTCTTTGGCCTTGAAGCATGCAAAAGAAGTTGTTGGCTTAAACAAGGTTTTAATTACATGTAATGATAATAATTTAGGTTCTGCCCGTGTTATCGAAAAAAATTTTGGATTATTGCAAGACAAAATTATAAATGTGATTGATGGTGTTGAGAGAATAACAAGAAGATATTGGATTGAAATTAATTAATATAGAGTAGCAAATGTAAAAAACAAATTTAGGTTGTGAATAATATTCTCAAAATATGTATTAAGAAAGGTTATATACATTTGCAGGGGGTGATAGTTTGGCTAAGCATGATTTTGGAATAATAGATTCTTTTGAAGAAAACAAATGGTCCAAGGCAAACAGTTGTTATCAATCGCAGGAACTTCAATTGCTTATTGAAAAGTTATCTAATGCAATTAGTGAGGATAAACACTTAATTCACTATGGAATATAGTGTTTTGTAAATAAGTATATGAATATGAAGGCTAATAGGGGGATTATCATGTTCGAATACATAAAATTGCAAAGAACAGTGTGCTATGGAACTTGCCCTGTTTATAGTGTAATAGTAGATAATGAGGGTAATGTAAGTTATCATGGAGAAATGTTTGTATATAAGAGCGGGGAGCATCATTGGAAGGTATCAAAGAAAAAGGTAGAAGGGGTAAGTTATTAGGATTTTTTAGAATGCTTTGGAGGATTAGCGGCCTTCCAAGGCATTTTTTCTTATTGATTGCACTAATTTTAAAATGGGCAACATTACCTGTAGGGCTAAAAAAATGCGTATAGGAAGGCTAGACGGAGGAATAAGGCATAAGGGGCTAAGGTACAAATTGAAACCTTAACCCTTGTTGTACCATTATTAGGAGTCACTAAAATCCGAATCATTACCTATCTCCAGTTTCAACCTTTTTATGTAACCATAAAGCATTTTGATAATCTCGGTTGTTTTATTATCCAGAATCTCATATTGTTCTTTTGAAATATAATTATTCTGCAAAGAAGTAAGAAGATGATTTCTTACTTCTCCTGCACTGCCAAGGGCAGCATTTGCATGGACCTTTTCTTTTTTAATAAATAACTGAGTATTTCCTTCTGCAAGATTTGCCCCTATACTCCTAACAGCCCGTACTAACTGGTCTGTAAGCCTATATTGCTCACAACTTGGAAATCCTTTAACCAATTCCCTTATATCCTGCTCAAGAACATTCGCCTTCTGCCATACTTTCAGGCTTTTAAAATCTTTTATATACAAATTTTCACTCATAGAATTCATCTTTTCAAATTGATTTTTAACATTATACGGAAGGGCAGGGATAAGTCAAATTTTAATGCTAGAATTTATGTAAAGAAATCACTAAGAAGGTATAAGGGTTAAGGCGTTGTAGTAAAAGTTAATATAGTGCATATACTTGTTCCTTAACCCAATAAACCTTCTCCCTAATATACCATAAACTAGTTTTTGTCGCTTAAAAACTTCTACGAATGCCGTAAATTAAAGGGCTTGAAGAGATTTACTAAATACATAATATATAAAAGGGATTTAGGTAAAAGGAAATAAGGAAAAAGTTAAAAAAGTAGAAATTAGATTTGACTTTGTGGAGAATGATTTATTATAAAATATATGTTTACGTTTATGAAGGCATTTTACAATGTTAATGAAATAACCTCCGTATTATTTTATTTTGTATGCTTACCTAGTTTGCTGGGTAAGCAATTTTTTTGCAGAAATACTTGAAATTATAAAAAATCATCGACTATAAAGAACTACGAGGAACTTAAATTTTATTTATGAATGGAGGAGTTGTTATGAGTAGCAACATTATGTTAATAGGATTAGATAACGGCAATAAATGCACAAAAAACCATGTAGGGTTTGTATGTGAGTCAGGATTTACAAAATCTGATGTTGAGCCGATTACAAAGAGCAATTTATTGGTTTACAAAGGTGATTTCTATACTATAGGGAGCAGTAGGCTAAGTGTTCAAACTGATAAAACTATAAATGATAATACTTTTATTCTATCCCTACCTGCAATTGCGGATGAAATTTATAAACAAGGAATCCAAGGTGAAATAAAGGGGTTTTTAGGTGTGGGCCTTCCTATCGTTCATTACGGTAAAATGAAACATAAATTCAGAGAATACTTTATAAGAGACAACATCAAGTTTAGTTTTAATGGAAGCGATTATGCGATTAATATTGTTGATTGTAGGGTATATCCCCAAGGTTATGCAGCCTTTATTAATATCTACAAAGACTATAAAAATGTATCAGCAGCAAACGTTATTGATATTGGTGGATATACTACAGATTTTTTCATAGTAGAAAACGGGATAATTAATACTGCATCCTGCTATTCGCTACCTAACGGTGTAATTACATTGTTTGGAAGTATACAGCAGGAATTATTAAAGATGAATATAAACCTAACAGAAAAGCAGATACAGGATATTATCTTAGGAAGAGAACCAGTTTTATTCGATGCAGATATCGGCAAAATGATAGAAATGAAAGCAGAGGAATATGTAGAGAACTTATTAACAAAGATTTTGGAGTACGGTTTTGAATTCAGGAACCCAACAATAATCGTTGGTGGTGGGGGTATGATGTTGAGGAAATATATAGAGTCATCGGACAAGATAAAATATATAGAAAACCTTGACCAGTTTGCTAATGCAAAGGGCTATAAAATCCTATTAGAGCAAGAATTAAGAAGGTGATTTTAATGGCAACAAAACGAATAAACCTTTCATTCTCTATGGATAGAGAGGAAGATGCTAAGGTATATAACATACTCTCTACACAGAGATATAAAACGGATTATGTAATAAAGGCAGTATTAAGTTATATAGGGGAAAGGGATAAGGATTTTGATAGGGAAACAGTAAAAGAGGTTGTAAAAGAAGCCCTGCGTGAATATGGTATAGACAGCAAGGATTTAAACAAAATAGAAAACAATCAAGAAAAACTTCCAGGAGAGATTTTCGATATGTTTAATACCTTGTAAGAGAAGAATTTTAAAATAGACTTGATATTTAAGATGTTTACTATGGAACGGCAGATTATTAAACTGCCGTTTTTCTATTTTTAAAAAGAGAACTATTACAAGCAAGGTTAAAATTGGTAACTTTAAAAGTCAGATATGTTATAATTATTTTAATATTAATTATTGAAAATAGGAGAGATAAATATGTTGAAAAAACTTTTTAGCATGTTTAGCAAAAAGAAAAAGAGAAATTTTCCAGAAAAGAATCAAAGTGAATTTTCCGAAGAAGTTGGTGCAATATCAATACAGAAAGTTGGCTCGACTCCAGACAAAATAGGTGATGAAGCCTTTATTATTGATTTTATAAGTATTAGAGAAAGCGGCGAAACCATTAAAAAAGCGGAAGTTATGTTTCCTGCTAACAACCAATACATAACAATAAATGGAGAAAAGACATACTTTGATGCATACTATGTTCGGGATGAAGGCATGAGCAGTGATAATCTCTATTATAGAATAGCAACACCAGATTTCAAGTTTTGGATTCTGCCTAAAGACTATAAAAAGTTTATGTCTATAGCAAATTATCGGCATGATATGCTTATCGAAAATAGAAGGAAGCGTGATGAATTTATTAAGGCAGATATTAATAATTCTTTTGAATACGACCCAATAGATGAAGACATATACAACTGCTTTATTGCAAATAAAACTGGAATGTGTGATGCTATAGGTACATGGGAACAATTTAGGAAAGTTGAAGAACAAATGGCAAAGATATGTGAAGAAAACAACGGGAAATATTTCAAGTCACAGGCTAAGACTGCTAAATTTGCTATTATATTTGATTATTCAAGAAGGACCTATTCCAATATTACTAGTCTAAGGGAAAAGGGATATAAAGTAACAACATTTGAAGCAACACTTGAGTCTTTTGGACTTTCAGATATGTGGAATATAAAAAGTATCAAAAAGATGGAAAATGAACATAAGAAATTTATGAATGAAAGGTATGGAGATTAAAGTACTTTTAAGAACTGGAATAAAAAGTATGGAACTATGAAGAACTAAGGTTTACAAATAATACGGTACATGATATCTTTAAATACAGGTATTTTAGTAAGTAGTTAATAAGCGGGCAAAATAGAGGAGATTATTGCTCTGTAGCAATTTATTTTCTCTGTTTTGTTTTTATATTAAAATATTTTGCATTTTAAGGGGCGAAACTCGATTTTAGAAACGTTACTCTTATATAGAGAAGTAATAAGAATGAATTATTAGAAATGCATCTTTTTGCGTCAGAAACGGAGCAATTTGATAGGTTTTATGCATTTTTATTAAGGAACAAGGGCTAGAAATGGTTTTAAGGGGAAAGAAGAAAAAAGGTGATTCTAAAACATAATTAGAATGGTGAAGAAGGGTTATGGGTTAAAGGGAGATAGGGAATTTAGAATGAGGAAATACATAATATGGCAGTAGTTACTGAAGGTATTAAAATTTCTTACCCATTATCTTATTAAAAATCTATATAAGAAAGGCTTCCCAGTTTTGTTACTGGAAAGCCTTGAAAGATAATTATTCAGATAAGTACTTATCCAAGGAATCAATCATTTGAATTATACTTGGATATTTTTCTTCAAACTGTTGTGGTTCTAGTTCTGACATTTTTTCAGAGAGTTTATTTAATAATTGCTTCAATTCACATAGTAAATCTTTTTCACTATCAAAGTTGTATTCGTAAACGGTTACTAGAATATCAAAGTAATAGTCCAGATTCTGGTATTGAATAGAGTCTTTACCCAACACTTTCTCGGCATTACTTAATAGGGTTTTAATTTCTGATTCAAGATGCTTATTTTTCATAAAACATCATCTCCTTTCCAAGTTTGAGGCATTATAGGAAAGGATAAATATAAAAGTCAACTATTTTTATTATAAATTAAGTTTTAAAAGGGCATATCTTCAGGTTCAATGAGAATAGGATTTGGATTTTCATCTACTAAAGTGGATGGTGTGTATTTTTCAGGGTAGAGATATTCATCAAGTTCAAATGGAATACCATTTATAATCTTACCCACTATGTCAATAATATCTTCTATTGTTGACTTTTCATCGATTTCCTAAATTGTATCCATATCAAACTTTATCAAACTTTTGCTTTAACCAATACAATTGTGCATCTGAAATATTCATAAAGTAGTATTCAGGATTTTGGGAAGAATCTGTTTCACATGATACTACTTCATTACGAAGAGGGGTAAAAGGCTCTATATTTTCTAGTTCAGTTTTGCTACTACTTGTATTGTCCTTAGAATTTTTCATTTCAGGTTCAGTGATAGATGCAATATCTTTTACCTGATTTAGTTCTTTTACATCTAAATCAGCGTTCTGGCCTAATTTTTTAAGGAGTTTAACCTTTACAATTTCATCTCCTATATCCCTGGGGTCTATAGAATATACTCCAGCATTAGTATAGAACAATTCGATAATTACTTCATTACATAAATAAGTATTAGAATGCAAAGATACTTAAAATAATTTAAAGGCCTAATTAAGAATAAAAAATAAATTCTTGAAAAGCCTCATATTCAACCCTTAATATGCCTTCAAAATAGGTAAGGAGGCATATAAGGCATGGATAATATAAAGGTGCTTAAAGTTGCGGGAGACAGCAATATCAATGCTGTTGTAGATGCAGCATTAGAAGAGATAAAGCAAAACTTGGCTGTAAATATCGATTGTATCGGCATGAAGGCCGGCTATCAGACGGTAAAAGTTTTAATTTCGTTTACGGAAAGGTTAGTTAAGATGGGCTACAAATTTTATATAAGACCTTTTTATGTAAAGGTGGACACAGTAACCCATGAAAATGATGCTGTCGCTAAGACAGCCATACGCTGGACTATAATTGCAAAAAAGAAATAGTATAGTTCTTGTAGTTACAATTAAGATGTGGTAACGTAAAGGCATATTGACGAAAGGGGCACACCTTTCTTATACTGCATCTAGAAGTATAAGGGGGTGTGCTTTTTTGTTATAAATTTGGGGTAGAAGATAAAAATAAAGGCACAAATAAATATCTGCTAATGGCATAGGGGTAGGTGGATGAAAGAATCAGTGTTAGATTCATAAGAATAGGTGTATATTGAAACAAAACTTATTTATCTTGACCTAAGAGCCAACTGACGCTTACATTTAATACTTGAGATAAGGCTACCAGTTCAATATCGGTTATAATCCTTTTCTTCTGTTCGAGTTTTGAAATACTTGCTCTATCCACATAAACTGCTAATGTCTCAAGTTTTACTGATAGTTCCTGCTGCGTCATATTATTTTTTAACCTTGCAATTTTAACTCTAGAGCCTGCAATATTGCGTTCTTCGGAATCTAATATTAATTTCATCAAACATACCACCTTTTGTTCTTTATTGGAACACTTGTATTTTATCCGAAGTTGTGCAATAATATGTTCTAATAAAGAACAAACTTATAAATTTGGGGGCTAATTGTAATGCATAAGGAAAGACATGGAACTGAGGAGATAATTCAAATTGTTTTGAATCATGAAAATAAGATTCAGTACAGCAGCATTAATAATGGAGAAGCCTATAATTACCTTAAAAAATTGCATATTTTTGATAGGTTATCTGAAAGTTCATATGTTCAATTTAGTTATGGCAAGCGTTGGGTGACCATTAATAAAATTATTATTGCCAACCAAAAGTATTATGTAATTACCATTGATTCAAATAACTATAAATGCAGTAAGTTATTAACAGATTCAGTTACAGGATTATACAATAGAAACTATTGGCAACAGATTAACGATGGTTCAATATATCATCATCTTTATAGCAAAAAAGATTTCTCCCTAATATTCATAGATATAGATAATTTAAAAGAAATTAATGACACTTTTGGGCATTTAGTAGGTGATAAGGCAATTGAAATAGTAGGACAGGCGATTAAAAACAGTATAAGAAAAGAGGATTTAGGTATAAGGTATGGGGGCGACGAATTTATTATTTTGCTTTTTAATCAGCATAAAAAGGCAGCGAAAAGAGTAACAGAGAGAGTTAGGAGAGAGATTCGTAAACTAGCAGTAGAACAAGGGATGAATATTCAAATCAGTGCGGGAATAGCCTGTACTGATTGTTTAGTAGATTTGGAGGATATGATAAAAATGGCAGATAAAAATTTATATAGAGAAAAGGAAAAGAAGAAAGAACAAAAAGGACAGAATAATGAAGTTAATAATTTAGCAAAGGAAATTAGAGAAATAAGAGATGAACTAAACAGAAAAATTGATGGAAAGAGCAAAATATTTACTAGTACAGAGATATTAGAACTAAGTCAGAAGTTAGATAAACTTATTGTAAATTATTTGGGAAAGAAGTAATATGTTTTATTTATCTTATCTTTTTTGTGGTATGAAAATCCATCAAAACCCCTGTAACTTAAGCCTTTACCCTAACTCCACTAATATACATAATTATAGGGTTAAGGTTTTAAGGATAAAGGGCTAAGGATATAAAAAAATAAACTTGACAAGGATACCCAATTATATATAAGGTATGCCCATCTAATAGTGGTTTCAACAAGCATCCTTTTCTTGAAAAACTGTCTACTTTTTTAGTAGACAGTTTTTTGATGCCAAATTTAAGCATAAATAGTGTCAGTTATTAAGAAAAGGGAAAAAGTTTTTTAAAAAATATATAAAAATAGGACTAAAGACCTATGAAAAATCCATTCTGCCTATTTTTCATGTGTTATGCTCAAAAATAGAAGGGGAGAAAAACGAGATATGGATTATTAAAGAAGTTTTTTAAAATCTTGCAAATCACCTTACTTTTTAAAAACATGTGTTATGTTCAATAATAGAGGGTCGGAAAAGGAGATGATTCTATGGTAAGGATTAGGGCACCAAGTACCAAAGAAGTAAAAGAGGCATTTTGCCGAATGCCCCTTTTACAGTGGAAATTTATAAAAATAAATTTGTTAATAGTATTATATAAAAAGCAAGGGAGAAATGAAATATGAAAAAAATAATTAATCGTAAAGTTTATAATACAGAAACGGCGGAATTATTGGGCAAATACTGGAATAGTCTTGGCAATGATGACTTTAATTATTTGCATGAAGAATTATATATAACCAAAAAAGGCAATATGTTCCTATGATATTCAGGTGGTGCCTTATCAAAGTATGGAGAGTCAGGTTATGGATGTGGATGGGGGATCGAAGGTATTATTCCTTTAGAACCAGAGGAAGCATATGAATGGCTTGAAAAAAATGATTGCAATGAAGTAATTGAGAAGTATTTTGCAGATAAATTAGAAGAAGCATAATAAATTTACTGTAAAAGTGGATTAGAAAACATTTTGTGAGGAATGACTGGGTGCTCCACTAGTGGAGCACTTCCAGCATAATAAAAAAAGGAAATATGAATTTAATATTAAAAATAAAAGGAGAGATGAACCATGAGACAATTAGAAATGGTAATTAGTGCTGAAAATAAAAAGACGGTTAAGAATAGAACAAGTAAAAGACTAATCAAAGTCAATTATCTTCTATCTGAAGATGGCAGAGAGGTGGAACTGTATAGTGTTGTTAGCAAAGGCATGCTCCAAAGTATTCAAGTTGTAGTAGGCAATGATGAAATTGCATATTTGGAAGAATGTAAATATGATAAAGACTGCTATAATATAGGGTTTTACTGCATTAAAGAATTCATGAATTCAATGGGTGAATTCGAAGTTACCGGCATACCAACAGAATACTACGATTATGATGAAGAATGTAGATGCTGTACAGGGAATCTAGTCATTAAGTTCTTTAGTAAACCCATGACATTTGAAGAATTATTATCATGGGAAAGAAATAGACAAACAAGACTAAAGCAAGACGAAGGAAATATATTGCAAGATTATTGTTTGAAGAAGTTTGAATGGAACAAAGAAATGATAATTTGGACAAAAGGATATGGAAGCAATAGTTTAAAGAACCTTTCCAATACAACAAGTCAAGCAGATATTTTATATATATACGAAAGGGCTCAGAGGGAACTGCCAGGTTTTGAAATTATTCCGAGAGAATGGCTTGAGTATAAGGTCCTTAATACAGGAGCGATTAACATACCAAACATTGATGCAATCGAAGCAGAAATTCAGGAGTATAGAAAGCAAGGATATGATGCATCAATTAAGAACTTAATAAATGATGAAGAAGATACGCCGATTCCTGTAATATTTATTGAAAACTATCTAGGGAAAAACACACTGATGAAGCGTATAGATGAATTAATTTAAAATATAGTAAAGAAAATAAAAGACCCCTAGTAAAAGAAAAGCAGAAGGCAGCATTAGGTAAAATGCACCTTCTGCAAACAAAATATGTACTGAATAAAACATCTATAACAAATTATTTATTGCTGATAATTGATAAGTAGTCCAAATAAAAGCACACTCCTTAAGAGATGTGCTTTTATTATAACAAATTAATGGTCGATAAAATGCTGTAATTCTGTTGAGGATTATAAAGATATGTCGTAAAATGGAATTAACAGTATTTGGACAAAGGGTGATATCTGTGAAAAAAGAATATAGAGATGTAAAGAAAATAACAAATGTAGAAGATATAATAGAAGCCCATAAAAGAGCGATAAGGCTAGTACATGTAAATTGGAAGGGCAAAGAATTAAAAATACCTGTTTATTATAGCATGAATGCTGCAATCGCTTATGAAAAGGCCTTTGAAGAAACAGAAAGTTATAGAAAATCATTCTGCACAATGGTTTTGAAGATAATCAACAATAATAAAAAAGTTATTTACCAGGAAGATGACTTCCCTATTCTTGATTTAGACGACATAGAGGGTTTATCAGATAATGACTTGCAAAAAGTAGGAAAAGAAATAATAAATAGTTCAGACTATTTAAAAGGATTTGCCGAAGAGGTATCTGAAGAAACAGATGACTTCTTCAAAAAATTCTATTTGATACATAAAAAAGAAACAGAAAAGTATAGAGAACACATGAAAAAAGTAGCAGAGCAATTAAAGCCTAAATTAGATTTTGCTGACTACTATAAAAACTCACTGCCAGGCATAGAGTTAGTATCAAAACTAAGTAGAATAACAGAAACAGTAAGACCTCCTTTGATTGATATGGCAATATATCAAAACATTATAGGTAATTCAGCGTTGATGGAATTGGCGGCTACTGCAAGTAAGATGGGGAATATGATAGGTACATATATGGAAGTTATTAACCCAATACAAAGGAACATAAGTAAATCGATAATAGAAATACAGCCTATATTAGCACCAGCAACGAGTATTGTTAATGAAACAATTAAAAACTATTATTCTGAAATAAATGCAATAAGGGATATATTACAGCCAATCAACATGGAATATGTTAAAATGGCATTAGAAAGTCAAGAAACACTTAGAAATGTCATGAATAGTGGCATTCAGAGTCATATGCAAGTATTTGGAGCAGAATTAAACAAAATACTTAACTTCACACATCATGACAAGTTATTTAATTTTGCAAATGTTCAGCAGGATATCATTGGCAATATAAGGCCGTTTTTATTGGAGACACAGCAAATTCTGTTTGCAAGAAAAAATATTAGCGACAATTTAAATAAAAAGGCAAAAACCATGCTCCAATTTGGATGGTGGTTTATTAGTTCCCTTCCCATAGAAATAATTAACTATATCTATAAAAATAAAGAAACTCTAAAGCAGAAAGATGTAGATAAAATAATATCTGACTATTATAAATCTGGTGAATACAAAGAACTTGAAGAGATAATAAACGAATGGAATGAATTAGGGTATTTTAATAAATGGGAAAAGAAGGTTAAAGATGCTTTCTATGCTCATAAATTAGAAATGTATTCCCTATCAGTTCCAGTATGGGCGCTAATGATTGAAGGCATCATTCGAGACTTTATGAGGGGAAATTATGATGTAACGGCATTTAAATTTGGTATCTTGTATGACAATTTTAAAGAGAAAGCAAAGGAACTAGATGGATTTATTGTTAGTTATGCTTTTAATTGTATGGATTCATTCTATGTCAGATTTAATCCCGAAAAACCAGATGGAGTACATGATTTTAGCAGACACAAAATATTTCATGGACAGGCTGTTAACTATGATACTGAAATAAATTCATTAAAATTGATGCTGTATTTAGATGAACTATTTTATATGGCATTGTCTTTGAGAAATCCTATTATTGCATAATAAAGGACTAATTATATATACCTTTGGCATGTTTCTTTATATACAGCATTGCACCCTATATAAGATGCAGTATGCAAATTGCAAATGAAAACCTAAAAAGATATAGAATATTAAAGTATAGATGATATAATTTGGTATGTAGATATTAATGCTGAATTTAATATACCCAAATTGGGAAATTCATAGGAGTGATAGATTTGATTAATTTTCAAGATAAAATTAACTTTATATGGAGTATAGCAGAACTTTTAAGAGGTCCCTATAAAAAAGAACAATACGGGGATGTAGTCTTACCTATGGCCGTATTAAGGAGGTTTGACTGTGTTCTTGCAGCCACTAAAGAGGAAGTACTTAAAAAGTATGAAGCATTAAAGAAGTCAGGGCTCCAAAACGTAGACCCTGTTTTAAATAGGATTTCAAGTCAGGAATTCAATAATACCAGCAAATATGATTTTGAAAAGTTATTAGCAGAGCCAGATAATATCTCAAATAATTTAAGGAATTATATTAATGGTTTTTCTAAGAATGCTAGGGAAATCATAGAGTATTTTGATTTTGATAAGCAGATTACAAAACTTAATGATAATGACCTGCTTTATCTTGTGATATCTGAATTTAATAAAATAGATTTGCATCCCGATGCAGTAAGCAACACAGAAATGGGATACATATTTGAAGAACTGATAAGAAGATTTTCTGAACATGGAGAGGCAGGAGACCACTACACCCCTCGTGAGGTTATAAGGCTCATGGTAAATATTCTCCTAAACGAAGATAATGAGGAACTGACTCAACCAGGACTTGTTACAACTGTTTATGACTGCTGTGCAGGGACAGGAGGCATGCTTTCAGTTACAGAACAGCATTTGAAAGAATTAAATCCTGGAATACAAGTAGAATTATTTGGGCAGGAGATAAATCCCCAATCCTTTAGTATCTGCAAATCCGATATGCTTATAAAAGGACAAAATGCAGATAATATCATCTTAGGAGACAGTTTTACGGAGGATGGACACAGGGGTACAACTTTTAGGTACATGCTTACTAATCCGCCCTTTGGCGTGGAATGGAAAAAAGCAGAGAAGTTTATTCGTGAAGAATATGAGAAAGACGGGTTTGATGGTAGATTTGGTGCGGGTCTTCCCAGAATATCTGATGGTTCTCTTTTATTTTTACAGCACCTAATGTCTAAAATGAGGCAAGATGAAAAAGGCAGCCGTATTGCCATTATCTTTAACGGTTCACCATTATTTACAGGGGATGCAGGTTCAGGAGAATCGGAAATCAGACGCTGGATAATTGAAAATGATATGCTGGAAGGGATTATTGCACTGCCCGACCAGTTATTTTATAACACCGGCATTTCTACTTATATTTGGATAGTAACCAACCGTAAGAACAATGACCTAATGAAAGGTCCTGTAAGGGCAGGGAAAATACAATTGGTCAATGCAGTAGACTTCTATCAGAAGATGAGGAAGAGTCTTGGAAATAAAAGAAATGAAATCAGTGAGGAACAGATAAAAGAAATTACGAGGATATATGGGGATTTTAAAGAAAACGAATACTGCAAGATTTTTGATAATGAAGATTTTGGTTATCAAAAAATAGTAGTGGAGAGACCCTTAAGGCTTAACTTCCAAGTAACTGAAGAGAGGATTAATAATTTATACAATGAAACGGCTTTTAAGAAACTTGCTGAATCCAGGAAGAAAGGCCAAGCAGGGCTTAAAGAAATAGAGGAAGGCAAGAAAACTCAAAGGCAAATAATAGACACCTTACAAACAATGGATGCTAATGTTCTTTATAAAAATAGGGATACCTTTACCAAGGTACTTAAAAAGACTTTTAAAGCAGCAAATATTAATTTGAACAGCCCTCTATTAAAGGCTATATTATCTGCCTTATCTGAAAAGGATGAAACAGCAGACATTTGTGTAGACAATAAGGGTAATCCAGAACCAGATTCAGACTTAAGAGATACTGAGAATGTACCGTTGAAAGAGGATATTCATGAATACTTTGAACGGGAAGTAAAACCTCATGTTCCTGATGCCTGGATAGACGAAAGTAAGACTAAAGTTGGATATGAGATACCGTTTACAAGGCACTTTTATAAATATGAGCCTCTAAGACCTTCCGAAGAGATAGCAAAGGAGATTAAGGAACTTGAGGAGAGTATTCAGGCAAGGTTGAAGAAGGTGATGGGGGATGAGTAAGTATAGGAGATATGAGAGGTATAAGGATTCAGGAGTTGAGTGGATAGGGGAGATACCTGAGCATTGGGAGGTTAAAAAATTAAAGCATATATCTAACATTACAATGGGTCAATCTCCCAAATCAGAAGAGTGTAGTCTTGATGAAATAGGATTGCCATTTTTACAAGGAAATGCAGAATTTACTAGTTTGCATCCGATACCTAAAATGTATTGTAATACTGCTAATAAATTTTCAAAAATCAATGATATACTTCTTTCTGTAAGGGCTCCTGTTGGAGCAATGAATATATCTGATAGAGTATATGGCATAGGAAGAGGACTTTGTGCAGTTACGGCAAATAAAGTTCAAGTAAGGTATTTATGGTATAGCATGAATGTTAGCCTAGAAGAACTTTTTATTAAATCTAAAGGTAGTACATTCGAAGCAGTTACAGTTACAGATGTTAATAATTTACTATCAATTTTACCTCCTAAAAAGGAACAAATCGCCATTGCCAATTTCCTTGACCAAAAAACCACTGAAATAGATGGTTTAATTGCTGATAAGGAAAAATTAATTGAACTATTACAGGAAAAGCGGCAAGCGATTATTAGTGAAACCGTTACCAAAGGACTTAATCCAAGTGTTAGGATGAAGGATTCAGGGATTGAGTGGATAGGTGATATACCAGAGCATTGGGATATACGAAGAATAAAATATTTATCAAATATAAGAAATGTAAAAGCAAGCGATAGTGACAATGATAAAACTTATGTAGGGCTGGAAAGTATTGAGTCGAAAACTGGAAAGTTATTAACGAATAACAACGATGAACAACAAGCAGTTGGAGAGACAGCGAATATTTTTAGAAAGGGCGATGTATTATTTGGGAAATTAAGACCTTATCTGGCCAAATGTATTGTTGCAGATTTTAATGGGAGATGCACATCGGAACTTCTTGTGTTAAGAACTGCTTCTAATATGTTGCCAGAGTACTTATACTTATTTATGCTGTCGCCGATATTTATTGATGTAGTTAATTCATCAACATATGGAGTAAAAATGCCACGTGCAAGTTGGGATTTTATTGGCAATTTAAAAGTTCCTTTGCCTAATATTAAGGAGCAAGAAGAGATTGTTGAATATTTGATTAAACTGACAAATAATATAGATGATTTAATATCTGATATAAGTACACAAATCCAAAAACTCAAAGAATATCGCCAATCCCTTATCTCTGAAGCAGTAACAGGTAAAATTGATGTAGGGAATTTGAGAATATGAGCGAGGTGATTAATGAATGAATAAGATAACAGCCCATGCGGGGAATATTCGCAATCTGTTAAATAATAAATATACGGTTCAGTATTACCAAAGAGAATATAATTGGGAAACTAAGCAGATTGAAGAATTGATAGAAGACTTAACCAACGAGTTTAATGAGTTCTATAAAGATGGGGATAGGCAGATGAATGTAAGGAATTATGGGGATTACTTTTTAGGTCCCATTATCCTTACAAATGATAATGCAATTATAGATGGACAGCAGAGGTTATCATCATTAACGCTGCTTCTCATTTACCTAAACAATCTTCAAAAACAGCAGAATTCTTCGCCTAAAGTAAACATTGATAATCTGATTTACTCTGAAATGTATGGCCAAAAGACCTTTTGTATCAATGTACCTGAAAGGGAAGGATGCTTAGCATCTCTGTTTGAGACAGGGGATTATGATACTACCAATGAGCAATCAGAAAGTGTTCTTAACCTTTACAATAGGTATAAAGATATTGAACGGATTTTTCCTGATGAATTAAAAGAAAGTCCTCTTCCAGTATTTATCGAATGGCTAATCGATAATGTATCTTTAGTGCAGATAAGGACTGATTCGGAGCAGGATGCCCATAAGGTTTTTGTAACCATGAATGATAGGGGACTAAGGCTTACTCCTACGGAAATGTTAAAGGGATACCTTCTTTCGGAGATGGATGATAATACTATCAGAAATAAAGCAAATGACTTATGGAAAAATAAAGTCATACAGTTAAAAGAAATTGAAAAGGATGGAGACGCAGACTTCATAAAGAACTGGTTAAGGGCTCAATATGCAGAAACTATCAGAGAAGGTAAGAAAGAGGCAGAAAATAAAGACTTTGATATTATCGGAACAACATTTCACAAATGGGTTCGAGAAAATAAATCTACTGTGGGCTTAAACAGCAGTGCAGATTTTGAAAATTTTGTCCTTAAAAATTTCAACATGTATGCTGATATTTACGTTCGCTTAAAGGAATACTCCCGTAAGTTTAATAAGGATTATGAGCATGTATTTTATAATGCAGATAGAGGGTTTACGCTGCAGTACCAAATTATATTATCTGCTATAAAAAGTGACGATACACAGGATGTTATTAATAAAAAAATTAAAATGGTTTCCTGTTTTATTGACCAGTTTATCTCTATCAGGATTTTTAATTTTAAGACGGTAGATTATTCTTCTATTAAATATACAGTATTCAATATTACAAAAATGATACGTAATAAGGATATACAGGAGTTGGCAGCATTATTAAAAGATTACATAAGTGATATGGGATATACTCTTGATGGAATTGATGGTTTATATTTAAATCAGTTTACAAGAAGGTATATGCTCCATATTCTCTCGAGAATGACCTATTATTTAGAGGAGCAAAGCGGTATCAATAGCAATTTTGCCGACTATGTAAATAGAGAACAAAAAAACCCCTACGATATAGAGCATATTTGGGCTGATGATTACACCCAAGGAAATCATCAAGTTGATTTTTCAACAGAAGAAGAGTTTAAGGACTTTAGAAATAGATTCGGGGGACTATTAATACTTCCTAAAGATAAAAACAGAAGTTTGCAGGACATGGAATACAGTAAAAAGGTAATCAAGTATGACAGTGAAAACCTATTGGCTCGAACTTTAAATCAGAACTGTTATCAAAATAATCCGTTATTTTTGCGGTTTATGAATAATACACAGTTACCTTTTAAGCCATATGTTCTATTTAATAAGGTAGAATTTATTGAAAGGCAATCTCTTTATAAAGAGATATGTAAGAAGATATGGGATGTAAATAAAATTGATGTATTAGCAAATAGTTAGTAAGGAGTGAGGAAAATGGCTAAAACTCCAGTGGAACTTACAGAAAAGGGCTTTGAAGAATATGTTGAAGAACATCTTTTAAAATCTGGATATGTGAAGGGTAATGCTAACGACTATAACAAAGAGTTTGCCCTTGACACAAAAATCCTATTTGACTTCTTAGAGGATACTCAGCCCAAGAAAATGGAGCGATTGAAAGAAATCTATAAAGACCAGTATCAATTTAAGGTGTTAAACCGATTAAATCGGGAACTTAATAATCGTGGCATGATTGATGTATTAAGGCATGGGATTAAAGATTATGGTGTATACTTAGACCTTGCCTACTTTAAGCCTGCCAGCAAATTAAATGAGAAAACAGTTAAACTTTATGAAAAGAATTGCATATCTGTTACTAGACAAGTGCGATACAGCACTAAAAACGAAAACAGCATTGATATGCTCGTTTGTATCAATGGACTTCCAGTTGTTGTACTTGAACTTAAAAATCCTTTCACTGGTCAAACTTATGAAGATGCAATTATACAGTACAGGAAAGATAGAAGCCCCAATGAACTATTATTCCAGTTTAAGAAAAGAGCCATTGTATTCTTTGCAGTAGATACCGGGGAAGTCTATATGGCTACAAGGCTTTCTGGGGACAAGACTTTCTTCTTACCTTTTAATAAAGGGTGTGATGGAGGAAAGGGAAATCCTGATAATCCTGATGGCCTTAAAACTGCTTACCTTTGGGAAGAGATACTTCAAAAGGATAGCCTGATGGATATACTAAAGAAGTTTGTATTTATAGAGACCCAAGAAAAGAAAGATATAGATGGTAATATATATACCTCAGAAACCATCATATTTCCAAGATATCACCAATTGGATGCAGTAAGAAAAATGGAAGCCAATGCAAAGGAGAAGGGAGTAGGAACAAATTATCTTGTACAGCACAGTGCAGGGTCCGGAAAAACCTACTCTATTTCTTGGCTTGCCCATAGACTTGCTAACCTTCATGATGATGAGGATAATCCTGTATTTGATTCTGTTATTGTTATTACCGATAGAAGGGTTTTGGATAGGCAACTACAGGACAGCATTTATCAATTAGAGCATAAACATGGGGTTGTTGAAAAAATAGATAAAGACTCGAATCAATTGGCCGATGCCATTAAGGGTGGGACAAGAATTATTATTTCTACCCTGCAAAAATTCCCCTTTATTATTGAAAAGGTTGGGGAATTAGAAAATTATAAATATGCAGTAATTATCGATGAAGCCCATTCCAGCAGTGCAGGAGAGAATATGGCTTCTTTAAGGGAAGTGCTATCAGTAAGTAGTCTTGAAGAAGCAGCAAAACTAGATGAAGATTTAGAAGGCAAAGAGTACGACCCAGATGAAGAGATATTAAAGGTCATAAAAAAAAGGGGAAAACAGCCTAATATCAGTTTCTTTGCCTTTACGGCAACACCTAAAGCAAAGACCCTTGAGATGTTTGGAACTATAGGTGAAGATGGACTACCCCATCCCTTCCATTTATATTCTATGAGGCAGGCAATTGAAGAAGGATTCATACTAGATGTACTTCAAAACTATGTAACTTATGAAACTTACTTTAAACTGGCAAAGAAAATAGAAGATGACCCTGCTTTTGATAAGGCTAAGGCCACAAAAGCACTTACAAGATATGTAAGCCTTCATCCCCATAACATCGCCCAAAAGACTGAAATCATGGTAGAACACTTTAGAAACGTAACTAGACATAAAATAGGGGGAAGAGCCAAGGCAATGGTTGTGACCAGTTCTAGGCTTCATGCTGTACGCTATAAGCATGCTTTTGATGAATATATCAAAAAGAAAGGCTACAGAGATATGAAAACCTTAGTAGCCTTTTCAGGAACCGTAAAGGATGATAAAGTAGATTATACTGAAAGTGGCATGAACAAATTTAAGGAGTCTGAACTTCCAGACCGCTTTGCCACTGATGAATATCAAGTGCTGTTAGTTGCGGAAAAGTATCAGACAGGCTTTGACCAGCCCCTTTTACATACTATGTATGTAGACAAAAAGTTGTCGGGAGTTAAAGCAGTACAGACTTTATCAAGACTTAACAGAACCTGCGGGGGAAAAGATGATACCTTTATCCTCGACTTTGTAAATAAGGCAGAGGATATTCAGGAAGCCTTCAAACCCTACTATCAGGCAACTATCGTAGAAGAAGTGACAGAACCCAATCTTCTTTATGATATTGAAACTATGCTAAATGCCTCTGGCGTGTATTTAAAAGAAGAATTGGATAGGTTTATTCATATATACTTTAAGCCAAAGGACAAAAAGACTTCTAAAGACAGGGTAATATTAAATCACTTGATAGATATAGCCGTAGAAAGGTTTAAAAAGTTGGATGAACAGCATAAAGAGGATTTTAGTAGCCAAGCAACGAAATACATAAGGCTTTATTCCTTCATCCTTCAAATCACGCCTTTTGAAGATGTTGAACTCCATAGGTTATATGTATACTTGACATATCTCTTAAAAAAACTGCCAAAGGAAAAAGGTTCTACTATTCACCTAGCAGATGAAATTGCTTTGGAGTATTATGCTGCAAAAAAGACATTTGAAGGGAGTATTTCTCTAACTTCTGATGATGAAAATGTACCAGTTACACCTGTAAAATTTGCAGGAGCAGGGGTAAAGGAAGAACAGGAAGATTATCTTTCAAGTATTATTCAGCGACTTAATAATCGGTTTGGAACGGACTTTACAAAAGCCGACCAGTTATCCGTAGAGCAGATTAAAGAGGATTTTGCCGCTGATGAGGATTTGGTTCAAAAGGCTAAGACAAATACCATTGATGATTTTAGGTTTGCTTTTGAGAAAGTTTTTATCAATAAAGTTATTGATAGGATGGACCAGAACCAATCCTTCTTTACCCGTGTTTTGGATGATGAGCAGTTCAAGAATGCCCTTATGGAGTATATGTTGGTTGAGACTTATGAGAAGTTAAACAACAGGGCGTAGTTAATTATATAGACGGAAAACCGTACAAAATTACTTTAATAGATAGGGGCGTGGCTATGGAAGAATGTAAAATATCAAAAAAGATTACATATATCGATATTCAAAGTTCACGCCTTGAATCTGACATTTTACCGTTACTTAAAAATGAGGTTTTCATATACGGAAGTGTGGTACCCATATGAAATTCTTCTTGAAAATATAAAGAAGATTATTATTACTAGAATTTATCAATGAGAGGGAGATTATTATATATAAAAATATAAAAGAATGATAATATATGAATTCTCTTTTTATAGAAAACATTATTAAGGAATTTAATTGGGATATTATCACTAGTATGTACGGCAATTCCCATAGTTCTATTATTGGATTTTTGTCAAGCGAATGGATTAAAAAGTCCTCTGACCATTCTGTGTTGGATGGTACCCCTTCACCTTTTGTAGGTAAGGGAAGAAAAGGGCAAAAGAATGCAGATATCCTAGGAAATCAGCAGCATAGATTATTGGGCTTGTGGAAGTGATAGAAAGATAATTGAAGGATTTTTTTAAGGAGAAAATTTGCATGGAAAGGTGTCAATGGTGTGAAAAAGACTCTAGCGGGTACGGCATGGTAGTTTTAACTATAAAAGAAGATGAGCCATCTCAATTGATATGCGAAGATTGCTACAATGGGTATACGGCAGATATGCTTGGAGTTGAAGACTATAAGGATTTTGAAAATGAAGCAACTTTTAAAGATTGTGATGGTATAGACCACTGCTTTCAAATAGGAAAGAAGATTCATCCAACAGGTATTTGTTGGAAGGCAGTAGAGTTTACAGGAGTAGATAAAATAGGGTATTCCTTTGGGGTACATCAGGATTTTGAAGAAGATTCAAATGATGCCTTGAGAAGGCTTTATAAAAAGATAAGGAAAGGATTATCACAAAAGTTCATAAAAAGAGAAGTATTCCAAGGACATGAACTTATCTCTTTTAAAGACAATCTAGTAGAAGGGCGTATTGAATGGGATGATAGATACGACGATAGAACACCAAAATTTATTATTGATGGACAGGAATATAGCCTAGAAGGAATCGGTAGAATGATGACGTCCTGCGAAGGATGGAATTTTAAATTAGAAATTATAGAACCTACAGAATAAATTATAGTATTTGATTTGAGAGGGGAAAAATGACTACATCTTTTGAACCAATTATTGATAAAAATTGTAAAATACTAATTTTGGGGACTATGCCTAGTGTAATGTCCCTTGAAAAACAACAATATTATGGAAATAAGCGAAATCAGTTTTGGAAGATAATATATGGGCTTTTTAATAAAGAAGTTGAAGAAGATTATGAGAATAGGAAGACATTCTTATTGAACCAACACATTGCTATTTGGGATGTGTTGAAAAGTTGTGATAGAGAAGGAAGCAGTGATTCAAAAATAATTAATCCTGTTTCTAATGATTTTGAAACCTTTTTCAACCAGTATCCTGGCATAAAAACGGTATTTTTTAATGGGAGTAAAGCAGAGGAATTATTTATAAAATTGGTAATAGGAAAAATGTGTCTTAAAGAAGGTTTATTATTTTATAGGTTACCATCTACCAGCCTTGCAAATGCAATACGATTCAAAGATAAGTTAGAACAGTGGAAGGCTATTTTATCGTATTTAGGATTCATTGATAATAGCCAGTAAGCATTTATAGTAATAGAACCTTATTTAAATCTAAAATAAATACGTTGCACTAACTAATGATATAACGTAATATATAGGTATACAGAAGGAGAGCATATTCTCTTATACGACCAGTATATACTGGAATAAAACGTGAGAGAGTATGCTTTTTTGTATTTCAAATAATTGTTTAGGAGGTATGCAATGCTTTCATTTACTGATTTTTCTAATAAGATAATCATGGATTTAAATAAACGTTTTTCTGAAGTCATTATGGAGGGCAACCATCTAGTAGTAAAGTTTGGTCCTACGAGCATGTCTATACCATTCAATACTATGTACAAGGAGTATCAGTCAAGAAAGGATTATAGGGAAACTTTAAAATCATATAGTAGAATTTTTAATGATATTTTGAGCCAATATAAATTTAAAATTGATTATAAGAATGTTTATCCTATGCTTAAAAGCAGGGATTTTAGAGAAAGAGAAAATAATATTCAATTTTACAGAGAACAGGCCTTTGCAGATATAGATACACTTTATGTTACAGATGCAGGGGAAGTGTTCAGATTTGTATTAAATAGCGATGATGTAGATTTTGAAAAGGTGAGAAAGAGGGCATGGGAAAACTTAAATAAGATAACAAACCCTTTAGTTAAACTGGATAAGATGCTTGATATATTCTGCCTTAAGTATTCTACAGATTATAATTCCACTTTATTACTAAGTACTACATTACAGAAGCAGATATATAAGAAAGTGGGCCAGGAGTATCTCTTTGCAATTCCTTCATCAACTACACTTATCGTAGCCAAATTGCGTCCTGAATATATAAAAATTATAGAATCACTGATTATGATAGATAATGACCCGAATAAGGTTTCGAATAAAGTGTATCAGCATAAAGATGGAAAATTTGATATTGCATCTGTTTAACAGTATATTAAGAAGTAAAAGGATAAGGGTTAAGTATAGTTTAAAGAATTGCAAGAATTTATTCCAATTCAACTAAAAGATTATGAGTTGAGACATGGTAAATTCTAATAATATACTAAGCATAGCAATATAGGAGAAAGGAGATATGGTAATATGAATAAGGTAATAATTGAATGTGCCGAATTGGTTGATAAATATGAATTAAATAGGGATAGCATTCTGAAACAGTTACAGTCTATGGAAATAGATAAAGGAATAGGGGATTTTATTATTGCATACAATGATGACTTTCGGTATACTTTGATTGGTGAAATCAAGAGCAAACAGGTAGTTTTAACTAATATTGAAAAGGCTATCACTTTTGAAAAGATGGATAATACGGATTTATACGAATTTATAAAAAAGAGACAAGGGAAATAGGAAAATTAGGACAAAAGAAAAGGCTTTGGGGATAAGGTTATATATCCTGCAAAGCCTTGTTTTATTAGCATTTGGATATCTCAAATTTTATTTTCTCTAAAAAATTCCTTATGGTAGGAATATTGTTTAGCAGAAGTTTGTACTCACAAGGTTCTACTTCCTGCTGAATTTGATTTAGATACTGCTCAACTGCTTGGAGATGGGATAGGGAAAAGGAGTCATAGGTAGTAGGCTTAAGAAAACAAGTGACTAATGCTGTGATTACTTCACCTAATTTCCTCGCATCCTTATTTCCTAATGTCCTATTCACAACCTGTTGCAGGTAATTTAGTTCCAATCTCAAAACTTCTAGATTTATCATAATGACCACTCCTTCACGAAATTTGAAGCATTATAGCCATAGGTACACGGGAAATCAAATTATTTGAGGTAAAAGTTTTAAAATTAATAAAATAATTCATGGTATAACTCAATATTATAGTAATAAAATGTTACATGAGTGGATATAATATTGACACATGACAAACAATAATGTAATATAATATTACAAAGGAGGGTTTGAAGATGGCAAAGGATATTCCTATTGGATTAAAAATAAAGGCTATTAGAGAAGCAAGGGGATTAAGTCAGATTGAAGTAGTAGAACGACTTGTTGAAAGAGATGTTAATATGAGCAGAGAAACATTAAGCAAAATAGAAAACGGCAACAGGACTGTATCGGCTGTGGAGTTAAATGCTCTATGCAAAGTTCTGAATATAGATATAAACATCCTTTTTGAAGATGATGATGATGATTTGGTTACATTATTCAGGAAGAAAAATTTTTCAGAGAAAACGATTAAAGAAGTAGAAAAACTTCAGGATATGGTAAAGGTGTTTATTTATCAAAAGAAAATATATGCTGGGGAGTTTAAACCACAAGAGAGAAAGCCACTATGGGAGGAGTGTTAAGATTGCCAAAGAATAATTTGAATCTCCCAGAAGAATCTTTCAGACTGCAAATTAAAGACTTAGCAGAAGAAACGAGAATAAAGTTCGCTAGAAAAGGGCTTTCTGATATATTTGACATTTTATCGGAGGCTGCATTTTTGATAAGAAAGCCATTGGATACAGATGAATTATCAGGGTTTAGCACTTATTTTGAGGAACAGTTTATTGTCTATTTAAATAGTAATTTTACTTTGGGACATGAACGTTATACTGGTGCCCATGAATTATATCATCTTATTTATAATGCTGACATCCTGAAAGAAGAAAAGATTCTTTTAGATGATGAAAAGCATAAAGCAGAAGATATGAAAGCAAATGTATTTGCTTCTGAATTTTTAATGCCTGAAGACTATGTAAAAGAGGTATTTTATAAAATTGTTAATGTAGATAAATGCAGTATTTTACCAAGGCATATCGTTAGAATGCACAATTATTTTAAAGTAAGTTATAAGGCGATGTTAAAAAGACTTATCCAACTTGATTTATGCTCTATTAACAAATATGAGGAACTTGTAGATATCTGTTCGCTGGAAAACATGGAGCAACTCCAATCTTTAACCAAACGGGAAGGCTATAGCATTGAACTGATAATTCCATCAAAAGAAATGTATGTACCTACAGAATATATAGAATTTGTAAAGAGTAATTACGAACGAGGGAATATTTCATATAAGAACATGAAAAATAGTCTTGAATTTGTCGGACTGACTCCAGAGCAATTCGGATATGAGTATCCCCTAGAAGAGGATTATTAGAATGAGGTACATTTGGTGATATAATAAAAAGTGAGGCAGAAGATATTTTTAATCAAATTAATGATAAGTTGACTCGTCCAACTAGAGATACCTTTGAAGACCAATATGGAAAGGCCTTTATAAGATTTGAAAGAAATGGTTGGAAAAAATATTTGGGCATATAGGGGAAGGTATATGTAATAAGGGATATGGGTTAAAGGAATTAGGTCGGATGAAAATGGTAATTGTTACAATATAATAGTTTTCTTCTGTATATTCGCTACAATAGCATTAGTGTCACAGATGGAGAGCATATTCTCTTTATACGGGCAGGTTTATTCTGGCATTATTAAAGGAGAATGTGCTTTTTATTTTTTTGAAAGAAAATTTAGACGACGAAATCAAGGTTAGGGGTGATATCATTTAAGACCAAAAGTATTCCATTAAACCATATTCCTCTTACTAACCTATAATTCTTTATTTTCTAAATCCCTATTATATATGTATATTAGTTAAAAAGGCCAAAGGCTCATGTATATAGGGATTCAAAGTAAACTGAAAAGACAAAAATTAATAAGATTGTTACAAATAAATTACATTTTATTAAAAGGGACCTGACAAATATTTCTATGCACGCTACAATTATTATAAAATGGAAAGGAGTTGATTATGGTGAAAAGGAAAATGAATATAATTTTTAATATATTAATACCTACAGCAGTTGGATTTACAACATTTTTCTTGATTTACTATTTATATCAAAAGATGTTTTTCGAATATAGATGGCTAGCAGTAATACCATTTGCAATAGTGACAGGATATATGATAGTAGAAAATAGAAGAGAGTGGAAAATGATAAAACAGCAGGGATAGGGGAAACCTTATCTCTGTTTTATTAGGGGGAAGATTAATGTGATGTACTTGGTGCTTGCCATGATTTTTTGTGTTACCGTTGCTGGCATTGCCTGTATTTGGTTCATGTGTAGAAGGAAATAGCATATTTTTCATAGTTTCAAAAAGTGTACTTTTTGAAACTGCGTAATAAGGTATTTAAATAGCATTTCAAAAGGTTGAATTTATATTTTGCAATATATTTTAATAGTGTACAGATGGATGATAATTTTGAAAAAACATATAAGCGATGGGAATCGGGTGAAATAACTTCCGTTAAGGCTATGGAATCATGTACGATGAATTTATCAAAAAGAGAAACAATAAGAACCAACCCCATAGTTAGGTTCTTATTGTTTCTCTTCTTAGCAATTATTCGTCTAATAGGCTATTTTGAATGAGTAGATATTTCTTAGTGTCTATACCTAGTTTTTGATTAATGTTTTTATTAGTCTTCACATATATCAGGTCGTATTTTTGAATGACATCAGGTAAAACCTTCCTAAATTCATATTCTTTTGCTCCACGCCTTATATAATGGTTGTCCACTTTTAATTTATAATCCATAACCATATCTTTGGTGAAGTAACCATAGGTTTTGATTTGTTGCAGTATGAATACTTCTATGGCATCTCTTATGCTTTTGCTTTTCTCGGTATCTTTCACATTTACATGATAGATTTTATTTGCAAACTCTTCTCCAAAACAGTTTTCCAAATATTTTTTGCTCATACCCATGATGCTAAATTTATATTGAAGCATGATGGATGCCCTTTCATCTGCTGTTTTAAAAGCCTTATTATAATCAGGAATGGTATAGAAAGAAATTCCGTTTTGACTATTATCTTTGGAAATTTGAATAGCAGTTGCCCTTAAATTTTTATTTACATGGCTATATGGGATTTTGTTGAGTAATCCTAAGGTGCAAAATAAGTTAATGTATTTATTTGTATTCACGACGCTTTTATTCCTTTTCCCTGCAAGATATCGATTAGAAAAGAAAAATATGCTTTCTCCATTTGTATTAAAGAAACGGTTAACAATATTTTCTTTACCAATTTCAAGAATATCTAATAGTAGAGGGTAACCAAACCTAATGATACGGTTTAGGCTTGGAAATTCATCTTTCCTTTTATCAAGTTGGCTTAAAAGCATAATGTTATTTTCAAATTTTTTATTTTGTTCGCTTATCCAAGTTGAATCTTCTAATTTAATATGAAAATATTCAATTAACTCTCTTATAGCAGTTGAAGTGTCGCAGTTTTCTCTAATTTTAACTATATCAATAATATCCATGCCTTTCCTAGCATTATGGCAAATACAAGTAGGAGAATTACAAAAATACTTGTAATATCCACCGCCATTTTTTATGAAAGCACTGGGGTTGTTGTCGTTATGGAATATGCATTTAAAGTTTACATTAGGCTTTGCATCAATACCTAGATAACTTATTAAATCCTGCTGTTTTAAAAATGGAATCAAGTCCTCATACTGTAAGACTGGAGTAGAATGAACTTTGTGGTTTCCTTTTTGCAAGTTGCTGGTCTTAGCCCTCGTAGCAGCGGGTCTTAGTTCAAGACTTTTAGTATTATTAATCAACTCAATGATATTACAACCTATGGCACTTGCAATATCGTGTTGAGTATATTTTATTGCTGTATTTAGGTATATACATTTTATAGTAAATGGTTCTTTGGGATTCTTTAAATGCTTATAATTTATTAGTCTTAAAACTCTGTTTATATCCTTTACACTGCTATCAGCATGCTCTTTTCTTTCTTCAAAGGCAGCGAAATAATCAATAAGTTTTTCTTGGAGTGGGGTAAAAGAGCCTAAACTTTGTGGCTTATCAGGGGCAAGCAGCCAATACACATGAAAGCCGTTTTTAGTTTCTACAATGGCATTTGGAATTAGTTTTAAATTTTCTAATTTCTTCAGAAAAGCAATTTTATATTTCTCTATTTCTTCTTTGTTCCTATATTCATATACAGTCTTTCCTTCAGAATCTTTAAAGAGTTCTCCGTTAATAATTTTTGGAACCTTTCCAAAATCCATATCAATAAAGTGTGCATTCACTATTTTAATAGAATCTATTTTTTGTCCACCACTGTTTACTACAAAATAGACTCCATAGCCTTGTCTCTGATATTTTTGAATTATTTTTTGCATAAGAGGGTATTCTAACTCCTCATCTAAAGTAAGAAGACAGTCAAAGTTCTTTGCTATATGCTTTTCCTCCTGAATGAGCCTAAAGTATATTTTTTCATTCTCCTTTTTAAATAGGGATAAAAATTCAAAATCTGTTATGCCTAATGCTTTACGATTTTCATAGTTAATTCTTGAATTCATCAAAACTCCTCCGTTTCAGAGGAGTCACTAGATATTATGTTTTCCGTTTACATTGAGGCATTTTCCGTAGTATTTTTATAACTCTCCGTTTTTAATAAGGTGTTTCCCGTCTTGATTAGCGACTCCATTGTTTATTTTTTAGCATTATATTTGTTGTGCTATTGAAATCAAATTTTTACATAGACTTTTTTATAAAAAAGAGAAACAATAAGAACCTAACTATGCGTGTAGGTTCTTATTGTTTCTCCTTTTAGAAATTATGAAGCAAGTAGAAAAGGACTGCTTAATAGCAGGTATAGATGGCTAGCAGTAATACCTCTTGCAATAGTAATAGTCTATATGATAATAGAAAATAGGAAGGAAGTATTATAGATTTAAAAAACAGGCAAATGATGCCTGCTTTTTAAATCCTAAATTAATGTTTCTATTGCTGCCTCCAATTCTTCTTGCCTTGGAATAGTATATACTTGTGCCGTAACATAACCAGAAGCATGACCTGCAAGTTGAGCAACTATAGAAATATCAACCCCATTTTTGAGAAGTGTTCTGCAAAAATAGTGCCTAAAAGAATGAATAGTTACATCCGTAATCCCTATTTGTGCACAGTATTTTTTGAAAATCTTCCAAATTCCTGACCTGGTGTAAGGGGTCTTGCGTTCGGATATGAACAGATTATCACATTCTGTTTTAACGTTTTTTCTTATTTCCATCCAGTTGTTAATTGCATCCCGAACATCCCTATGCAAGGGGATATGACGCACTTTATTTTGCTTTCCTATTACTTTTAAGTTTCCTTTTCGTTCAGTTATATCAATGTCAGTAATACGGATATTTATGAGTTCAAAATTTCTAACCCCGCATCTTGTAAAAATCTCAAACATGGCAATATGAGCCTTGTTACCCCCACGGTATATATGACGGCGTAAGGCACGGTAGGTCTGTTCATCCAAAGACTTGGGTGTAGCAGGTGATTGAATCTTTATTTTTTTAATTGCTTTGGCAGGATTATTTTTTATATATTTTTCTCCTTCAAGAAATTCAAAGTAACTCTTCAGACTGGCCAATCTTAAATTAATAGTTGTTTCTTTCAAATGCCTTGTTCCCTGTAGATATGAACGCATATCTCTAATATCAATTTCAGTTACTACAATAGGGTCAAAATTTATGCCATTGGTTTCTTCAAACCATTTCGCAAATGCCTGCACATGCTCGATATAAGTTTTTATTGTGGAATCAGACTTGTCTATGCTCATCAAATAAGTAGCAAATTCATCAAGATAAAAATTGCTTTCAGTTAATCCCTTATTATATTCCATCATCAACATCCTTCCTATAGTTTTTAATACTATAAAATATATTGGATAAGGGTTTCAAGAGAGTGTAAAAGTTTTGTTTACAATTTTTTATGGGATAATGGACGATTATATGGGAATTTTTATTTAGATTTAAAGGGAACTGGAAAAAGAACTTATATTTTGTTGACAAGTTTTGTGGAAAAATTATGAAAATTGTCCTATAATTTATATAAGTGAAATAAACAAAAAAATGGTGGTGATACGGTGAGTTATTTTTTAAATTACTACGATGCAGTTCGATATCCTTACGAAACTGATGAGAAGAAAGGCTTAAGAGAATCTCAACTCGGGGCAATACATGCTATAGCATCGCACTTTACTAATAGCAATTATCCTGCAATTATTACTATGCCCACAGGGGAACGTGTCATAATAGTGATGGGTGCAGTTTTTATGATAAAATCAAGGGTTTCAGGAACTTTAACTAAATATATTTCGTGCATTGCTTAGAATAATTAGGATTTAATTGTTGTAAGCAGTGCATGAGAAGTAAAGATTTTGTTCTTTAATAGTTAATTATTATTTAGTATACTTATATTAAAATCATTGCTAGTTACGAATTTGTAAATTTAAGTTCAGCGGTATATAAATTCTGGTTATAGTAATTAAGTTTAAGGGGAGGCAGTCTGTATGTCCAACAATGATAACAATGAAGATAAGGGAAATGCCATAGGTCTGGGACTAGTATTTGGTACAGCATTTGGGATAATACTAGGAATGATATTTGATAAATTACTTTTTGGAATAACTATTGGACCAAGTTTAGGACTTATTCTAGGTGTAATACTGGATTCTAATAAAAAGTAGATTATGGATGCCTCATATTAGATTTATGTGAAGCAAAGAGAATTTATATTTGAGGAGATGAAACACAGTGAAAAAGTTTAAGATTATATTTATTATGATTAGTTTATTGTTAATATTATTAGTTTTAGCATCTTGCCAAAATAAGATGATTCAAGAGCCAGTAATCAAAGTTTCATATAATTCTAATGAATTAAAGGTGATTCATTATTTGGATAGAAATAATAAAGAGAAAGAAGATATTGAAGAGGGGATAAAAGATGTTATGGTTGGTAAAAGATTTATTGATTTGCCAATGATTGATTTTGGAAATAAAATTGAAATTGAAGCCCTGAATTTTGAAACTACTGAGTTTGAAGTTTATGATTACATAGTAGATGAAAGAGGAAATATTGTTTCAGATTATAGTGTAGAACCTTTTGCGATAACTTTAGTTGATAATGGAAATGCAGAAGTTGTGTTTGAAAAAAATGAGGATCTAGAAATATATAATGACTATCGGGTTGAAGGAAAATTTATACATTGCTTATTAATCAGGAGTAAAATAGATAAGTCTTCTTTTGCATTTGGAACACTTGTATTAAGTGTTGATACCGAGTAATAAATTTAAATATTTAACTCTATGTCTAATGCACATAATTCAGCATCTCATGTCGTAGTGGTATATTTATGTGACGTATACATTATTTAAGGAAGATCATATAAACAGAAACTTGATAGAAATATTATTTATATAATATTGTGTAAAAACTAAGAATAGAAAAAGGGGATATTTGTATGCTGTTTAATGCGATAAATGGAAATATTAAAATAGGCGATACCGATATGGATTACATCTCTTTTGGAAACGGTCAAAAAAATCTAATTATGATTCCTGGTTTGGGTGATGGAGTGAAAACAGTCAAAGGTAAAGCAACTACCTTTGCTGTAATGTATAGGGAATTTGCAAAAGACTATAAGGTGTATGTCTTCAGTAGAAAAAACCAATTAGAGAAAGTGTATTCCACAAAAGACATGGCTAAAGATCAGGTAGAAGTGATAAAAAAGCTTGGAATTTCTAAAGCTTCTATAATGGGAGTTTCACAAGGTGGAATGATTGCCCAATACATTGCTATTGACTATCCAGAATTAATCGACAAGCTTGTTTTAGCTGTGACAGTATCTAGGCAAAATGAAACAATACAGAGTGTTATTGGCAGTTGGATAGCAATGGCTGAAGCAAATGACTATAAAGGCATAATTATTGATACAATTGAAAAATCATATAGTGATAAAAATATCAAAAAATATAGGTTATTATATCCTATTCTTAGCAGAATTGGCAAACCAAAAGATTTTAGTAGATTTATTAATCAAGCAAATGCTTGTATCCAGCATAATGCCTATAGTGAATTAGATAAAATCAAGTGTAAAACTTTAGTAATAGGTGGTGACAGTGATAAAGTAGTAGGCAAAAATTCATCAGAGGAAATTGCTGAAAGAATACCTACTAGCAAGCTAGTGATTTTTAAAGGACTTGGACATATGGCGTATGAAGAAGCAAAGGACTTTAACCATCAAGTTTTAAGTTTTTTAAATGAATAGTAAATGGTCGATAACAAATAGAAGTATAATGAGTACAATTTAAGATTTAATTATGTCTTAACATTTATATATTGCGTATCAGTGGATTTATGTGAAGTAAGAGATATGGTTTCAGGAGGTTTATATGCCAACGAAGGTAAAAATAAAGATAAAAGATAATAGTGAATTAAGAATGAAAATTGATGAACTATATGAAAAGACAGATCAAGTAGATTTAGCAAAATGGTCATTAATAATGGCAAAACACATTTTAGATATTGTGGACATAGATTATAATTTTGTAGATGAAATAGTTAATGGATTTAAAGTAAATGAATTATGGCAAATAGGTGAAGCAAGAATGCATGATGTTAGGCAGGCGGGGTTTAAAATTCACAAGGTTGCTCGTGAAAGCGATTCGGAAATTAGAAAAACAGCATTAAGGGTAGTTGGTCAAGCAGTTGGAAGTGGACATATGAGAGAACATGCAATGGTGGCATCGGATTATGGTATAAAAACAATAAATTTAATTAGTCCCAATGATCTTGATGCTGTAACAAAAGAAAGAAGATGGCAGCTTAACGAATTGAAAAAATTTCATAAATTATAAATAGATAATAACTTTAATAAACTTATGACGCATTCTTTATAAAGTACGTCACATAGCGGTTCAGATGTAAAAGTCTGGGCCGCTTTTTTTATTTCCCCCGGAAAGGAGGTTACCTAGATGGTGAATGATGAAGTTAATAATAAGGCTATAAATATTGAGATAAAAGTGGCTCAGTATTCAGCAAAGGCTATTTTAAAAGCTATGAAAAAGATTATAGAAGATGCTGCTGAAAAAAGCCAACCACTTGCAGACTATCTTAGTGAGAAAAGAAAAACTAATTCAAGGAAACTTAAGGATATGGTAAAGAAAGGTCAGCTGGAAAATATTGATTTACAAAAGGGTGAAGTCAAGGAACTTAAAAACCAACTTAACCGATATGGAGTAAATTTTTCTGTAATGAAAAATAAGGAGTCAGGCTTATATTCAGTATTCTTCCAGGCAAAAGATACAAAGGCAGTGGATCTAGCCTTTAAAAAGGCCATAGAAAGATATGAAGAGAAGGAAAACAAGAGAGATTCAACAAGAGAAGTTTTAAATAAATTTAAGGAGAGGGTGAAAAATACGGTAGTTAAAAATAAGGTGAAGGAAAAACATCACCAACAAGAGAGATAAAATGAGTAGGCATTTAAGAGAAATCTTAGGTGTCTTTTTTATTGAGAAGAGGTGAAGTGAATGGATTTTGACTATTTTTATGGAAGAGATGCTGAAAGTTTTAGATTTATCCGTTTACCTATAGTTCTTATAGAAGATGACAAATTTAAGGGGTTATCAATAGACGCAAAGGTGCTTTATTCCATGTATTTATCAAGGAGTACTTTGTCTTATAAGAATAACTGGATAGATGAAAGTGGAAGGGTTTATATCTACTTTACTGTAGAAGAAACAGCTAGACAACTAGCTTGTGGAACAAAAAAAGCAGTAAAGCTTATAAAGGATCTTGAAGAGATTGGCCTTATAAAAAAGAAAAGAGCTGGACAAGGAAATCCGACTAAAATTTATGTTAAAGATTTTATGAGTGTTTTTAGAAATGAACAGTTTAGACCTGTCAAAAGGGAAAATCAAGACTTGTCAAAAGGACAATTCAAGAATAGTGATTTTGACAATTCAAGAATGGCGAAAAAGATAAGTCAAGACTTGTCAAAAAGACAACCTAACTATATAGAGAATAATAAGATTGATAATAATTATATTGATTTTAGTGAAAACCATAAAAAAGGAACCTTCTTAAATGTAATTATTTCTGATGAAGATGAAAGGCTATTAGAAGAAAAGATACCTAACTTAAATGATTATATAGAAAGATTATCAGCCTATATGCAAAGTACAGGAAAGATATATAAAGACCATGCTTCAACTATTATGAGCTGGTACTTAAAAGATAAAAAAGAAGGAAAGCTTAAGGGTGAAAAAGCTTATACAGGAGATCCTTCAGATTATGAAAGCGAGTGGAACTTAAATAATTAAGAGAGGTAGAGAAAATGGAAGATAAAATAAAAACTATAGAAATTGATGGAGTACAGTTTCCTTTTAATCTAGATAAGGCATTTGAGAAAGATGGTCATGTTTACTGTAGAGAATGTGAAGAGAGGATAGACTCAGATCCACTTAATTACTTAGGAAATAAAAAGATACTATTTCGTAGGCAATGTAAATGCGATAGGGAAGAGGAAAGCTTAAGGAAGGTAAAAGAAGAAGCGGACCATATTAGAAGATTTAAAGAAGAGTGCTTTCTAACAAGTAGAAATCTTAATAGTTGTACTTTTGATAAGCTTATAGCTCCTGATAGACAGGAAGTAATTATAGCAAGGAATTTTGTTAAGAACTTTAAAGAGCTATCCAAGGAAAATAATGGACTTATATTTCATGGAAATGTAGGAACAGGAAAGACCTACCTAGCAGCTTGTATAGCAAACAAAATTATAGAGGACTACCAAATAAGAGTTAAGATGAGAAATATTCCACAGATAATAAATGATATTGAGAAGGGTGGATTTGATATTGACAAGAATGATTATTACAGAAAATTATCAAGCGTATCACTTCTTATTCTCGATGACTTTGGGATTGAAAGAAATACAGAATATGTAAATGAAATGGTTTATCAGATTATAAACACTAGGTATGAATCAAAGAAACCAACAATCATTTCAACAAATATTCCCCTAGCTGTAATTATGAATGGAAGTAATGATATTGATAAAGAGAGGATATATTCAAGAATTAGAGAGATGTGTATTCCTGTTAAGATTGCAGGAAAAGACCTCAGAACTGAGTTAGGAAAAAGGAAGTTAAGAGAAACTAGAGGTTTACTTTTAGGAGAAAGGTGGGTTGAAAGAAATGAATAAAATAAAGATATTTAAAAATCCAGAGTTTGGACAGGTTAGAACAATGCTAATAGATAATGAACCATGGTTTGTAGGAATGGATATAGCCCAGGCGTTAGGGTATAAAAGGCCTAGTGATGCCATTGCAAGCCATGTATATGAAGAAGATAAGCTGAAACGGTGTTTTACCGTATCAGGTCAAGGAAGGAATTTAGTAGTAATAAATGAGTCTGGAATGTATGCACTTATATTTGGAAGTAAACTTGAGGATGCCATGAGATTTAAATATTGGGTAACAAGTGAGGTTCTACCTTCAATTAGGAAATATGGTGGATATTTTGATGGGCAAGAAGAAATGAATGACCAAGAACTACTTGCAAGGGGTTATCTTGTAGCCCTAAGACAAATAGAAGCAAGGACAAAAGAATTGGAGGGTCTTATTCCTAAAGGAGAATTCTTTGACAGATTTATTTCTTTAGGAGATTGCATTTGTCTTAGGGACACAGCAAAAGAGCTAGGTGTTCCACAAAATAGATTTATAAATATCCTTATAGATGGAGGATATCTTTATAGGAACCAGAGGGGAAAACTTAGATTTTACTCAACTTCAGCTACTTACTTTAAACTTAAGGATTATATCAATAAGTACAATGGACAACCTGGAGTTTATACAGTAGTTAGACCTGAGGGAAGAGCTTATTTCTACTCCTTATTTAAAGAAATGGGAGAAATCTAGAAGGGAGGCAACTTTAGATGTTAATGTTAAATGAGAAAAGTTGTATTGATTGTAATGAATTTGAATTTAATAAACATAGTGAAGAAATAGATGAACTAATGGAAAGGCTTATGGAACTAGAAGATTATGACTGTGTAGTGCTCCAGAAATATATAGATCTAGCCCATAAAGATAAAGAAATCCAGGTTATGGATACAAATTTATGGGATATATATGAACTGATAGAATATGCAGATTTTAAAAATGGAGTAGATATTCTTCTTGATGATGAAGGATTTTTAAACTTATCAGTTTATGGACAGTCCTATAAGTTGGCTGGAAAAGATCATTTTATTAATTCCATCTTTAAAATTATACCAAGGGATGAAGATTGGAATTTCCTTAACATATCTGATTTTATACTTAGGGGAAAGCCAGTAAAGTTTTCAGAAAAGCAGTTAGGTAGGAAAAAGAAATCAACTATTGAACTTCTTAATCAATGTAGAGAAAAGGTAGATAGAAATTATCCAGGAAAGAAGGGCGATAAGAAAAAAGAATTAGGTGAGGAAAGATAAAAATCTCCAAACTTAGGGAGGTGAAGGCTTTGAATGTAATAAAAGAAATTAAAAAAGATATAAAGGATATATTTCATGTGCAAGATAAGAGGGCTTTTATTAAAAGAAACATACCCTATCTTGCATTTTTCTATTTAGGAGATATTTTTTCTCACCATGTAAATTCATATGTAGGGGGTGATGTAATTGATCGTATATTCCAAGGAGTCATGGAGTTGGAAACAATGAGCCTTGTTCCAAGCTTCTATCCAAGAGACTTACTGGCAGGTCTTGTCTTAGCTGGAATAGTCAAACTTATTATTTATGGTAAAAGTAAAAATGCAAAGAAGTTTAGACAAGGAGAGGAATATGGATCTGCAAGATGGGGTAATGCGAAAGATATTGCTCCATACATGGATGATGATTTTAGGAACAACCTTCTTCTTACTCAAACTGAAAGAATTACTATGAATAGTAGACCTAAAAATCCCAAATATGCAAGAAATAAAAATGTACTTGTAATTGGAGGTTCAGGCTCTGGAAAAACAAGATTCTTTGTAAAACCTAATTTAATGCAATTACATTCAAGCTATGTAGTAACTGATCCTAAAGGAAGTCTACTTCATGAGTGTGGCAAGATGTTAGAAGTGAGTGGTTATAGGATAAAAACATTAAATACAATTAATTTTAAAAAAAGCATGAAATATAATCCCTTTGCCTACCTTAGAAGTGAAAAAGATATTCTAAAATTGGTTCAGACTATTATAGCTAACACTAAAGGAGAGGGAGAAAAGGCAGGAGAAGATTTTTGGGTAAAAGCTGAAAGGCTTTATTATACAGCCCTTATTGGCTATATATTTTATGAAACACCAAAAGAGGAACAAAATTTTACTACTCTACTAGCAATGATAGATGCTAGTGAAGTTAGAGAGGAAGATGAAAACTTTAAAAACGCAGTAGATTATATGTTTGATGCCTTAGAAGAAAAGGATTCAGATCATTTTGCTCTTAAGCAATATCGCAAATATAAGTTGGCAGCTGGAAAAACTGCAAAATCTATTTTAATATCCTGTGGTGCAAGGTTAGCCCCTTTTGACATTAAAGAACTTAAGGATTTAATGAGTGAAGATGAAATGGAACTAGATAGCCTAGGAGATAGAAAGACTGCCCTATTCGTTATAATTTCAGATACAGATGATACCTTTAACTTTGTTGTATCACTCATGTATTCCCAGATGTTTAACTTGCTCTGCGATAAGGCTGATGATGTATATGGGGGAAGGTTACCAATTCATGTTAGATGTCTTCTAGATGAGTTTGCAAATATAGGCTTGATTCCTAAATTTGAAAAACTTATAGCTACAATACGTTCAAGAGAAATAAGTGCCTGTATTGTATTACAGGCACAATCACAACTAAAGGCAATTTACAAGGATAATGCAGATACTATAATAGGAAACTGTGATACAACCTTATTCTTAGGAGGAAAGGAGAATGGTACTTTAAAAGAGATTTCAGAAACATTAGGCAAGGAAACTATAGACCTATTTAACACATCAGAAACAAGGAGTAATCAGAAGTCCTTTGGGCTTAACTATCAGAAGACTGGTAAGGAGCTTATGACCAAGGATGAGCTTTTTGTAATGGATGGAAGCAAGTGCATTATGCAACTAAGAGGTGTAAGACCTTTCCTATCAGAAAAATTTGATATTACAAAACATAAAAATTATAAGTTCCTAGAAGATTATGATGATAGGAACTTCTTTGATGTTGAAGAATATATGAAAAGGCAGGGTAAGGCAAAGCTCAATAAGGAGTCAATAATAACAAGATTGTAGGTGAGAATATGGAAGTTAAGGTGAGAAGTCCTTCAATAAAAGAAGGCAATCAAGTTAATAAATTTAATTTATAGCGATTGGATAAGAAGCAAGTCCAGTCGCTTTTTTTATTTCAAAAAGGAAAATTAGGAGGCAAGGATTAGAATATGGCAGATTTAAAAGAAAGAGATATGAAAAATGTAACAGCTAATGTAGTGGGAGAGGTAAAAACAGCTTCTTTTGACTGGGATGGCGAAACCATAAATGTAACAAACTTTTCCCTTGTAGAAAAAAGGAAGGGTAAAAGGTACTATACAAATTGTGCAGCTTATGGGGAATGGTCAGAAGTAGCAAAGGAACTAAAGCCAGGGGATCTTGTCCATGTCTTTGGTTATATCAAAGAAAGAAGAAACAATGACAAGCTATATAAGAATTTTATAGTAAAGCATATGAATAAAATTGAAAAAGAAAATAAGGAGGAAAAATAATATGGCATTTTTTACAGAGGGAATATCAGTATTACAAACTTTAGTTACAGCAATTGGTGCAGGTTTAGGGGCATGGGGAGTAATTAACCTTATGGAGGGCTATGGAAATGATAATCCTGGAGCAAAGTCACAAGGAATCAAGCAACTAATGGCAGGTGGAGGTATTGTTCTTATTGGAATGAAGCTTATACCATTACTTGCAAATACACTTAATTAAGAAAGAGGTAGATAAAATATGTTTGGACTTTTCGACAAGATAACTGAATTTTTTCAGGAGATTTTTATCGGAATTATCCAAGCAAACCTTGAAGCAATGTTCTTAGATATAAATGAGAATGTAAGTCTTGTAGCTACAGAAGTCGGAAAAACACCAAGTGGCTGGAATGCAGAAGTATTTAGCTTTGTAAAGAATATTAACGACACTGTAGTTATTCCCATAGCGGGAATTATCATAACCGCCGTCTTGTGCATAGAACTTATAAACATGGTCATGGAGAAAAACAATATGCACTCTGATACAGATACATTTGATTTCTTTAAATACATTATCAAGATGTGGATAGCAGTATGGTTTGTAAGTAATGCTTTCACCTTCTCGATGGCAGTATTTGATGTATCGCAGAATTTAGTATCTAAGGCGGCGGGAGTGATAAATACAAGTGCATCCCTTGATGCTATGGATGTGGCCGCAATGGTAGAACATCTAAAGGATGAGAGTTTATGGAATCTGATACTGATAGCTATGGATACTTCACTTGTGAAGCTTTCAATCCAGGTGGTATCAATCATAGTTACTGTAATAACTTACGGAAGAATGATTGAAATTTGCTTATATAGCTCAGTATCAGCAATTCCATTTGCAACTATGGGAAATAAAGAATGGGGTCAGATTGGAACAAATTATATCAAGGGATTATTTGCACTTGGGCTTCAGGGATTGCTCTTAATGATATGCCTTGGAATATATGCGGTGCTTGTAAAGACAATTCATGTAACCACAGATATTCATACCAGCATATTCGGAGTTCTTGGATATACGGTACTTCTTGGAATTATGATGCTAAAGAGTGGAACAATTGCAAAGAGCATAATGAATGCTCATTAAAATATGGAGGAGGAAAAGATTTGGAAATAAAAAAGAAAAAATTAATAATAAGTTTGGCACTTACAGGAGCAGGTATTCTAGCTTCTGAAATTATAAATAGAAAGAAGTTAGGTGTGCTTACTGAAAGACTTAATAATACAGAAGATTTTTTAGAAGACCTTGAAGAAAAAACCTGGAGTTTAAATAGGTCTATGAAGGAAATTGCCAAGGCACATAATAGCTTAATAAAAATGAGAATAGGGGATTATGAAGACTTTGATGAAAGATTTTACGAAATTGAAGATGAAATTGCGACCATCTATAGCCACCTTGAAGAACTTAATAGGCTTAAGAAAAATAAAAAGGGTGCAAGTAAAGATTCAATAATACTAAGTAATAACCCCGATGAATTAGAAGATAGCACAGGTGAAAATGAAGAAGAATAAAAAAGCTAAGGAAGTAGTGAGGTGATAAAGATTGGCTTATGTTCAGATACCCAAAGATTTAACCAATGTTAAAACAAAAGTAGCTTTTAATCTGACTAGAAGGCAGCTCATAGGGTTTGGAGTAGCAGGTATTATTGGTATTCCAACATATCTAAAAACAAGAAATATTCTTGGTAATGACCTAGCTGTATTTTTAATGATTATACTAACTATCCCTAATTTCTTTGTAGTCTTTTATGAGAAGGATGGTCTTACATGTGAGAAATACCTAAAATATATATATCTACATGAAAGACACCAACCTAAGGTTAGGGTTAGTAAGGAGAAGTTTATAGAAATGAGGAAGGAGGAGCAAAGAATAAATGGGAAAAAATCAAATTCAGCAAAGAAATTTAGAAAAAAGAAAAAGACAGGAAGAAAGGCTTCAAAAAAAGGAAAAAGAGCTAAAAAAAGTAGCTAAGGAAACGAGAAATCTTAAGTCCAGTCAGAAGAAAAGCTCTTCAATCCTTGATTTCTTAAAGAAGGAAAAGAAAAGATATACCATAGAAGATACCATTCCCTATAAAAAGATGTATAGGAATGGAATTTGTTATATCGGTGAAGGAAAATACAATAAAGTTATAAAATATGAGGATATAAATTATCAGCTTGCACTTGAAGAAGATAGGGATCTTATCTTTAATCAATTTGCAGGCTTTTTAAATTCCTTTGATTCGACAACAGAGCTTCAATTAAGCTTTGTTAACCAGGTAGGAAGAATTAAGGAAATGGAAAATGCAATTACAATACCAGATAAGGGAGATGATTTTGATGAGATAAGAAAGGAATTTAGGGGAATGCTTAAGGACCAGCTTTCAAAGGGTAATAATGGTCTTAGAAAATCAAAGTATATTGTTGTTAATACAAAATCAGAAAGCTATGACCAAGCTAAACCTGTTCTTGAGAGGATAGAAATAGACGTCCTATCAAATTTAAAAAGTATGGGGGTAAGGGCTGAAACCTTAGTAGGTCTTGAAAGACTTAAACTACTTCACGATATGCTAAATCCTGATAATAGC
>NZ_PPXX01000011.1 GCF_021655075.1 Clostridium sp. Cult2 | reverse complement strand
ACTATAACATTCGAGGAGTTTGAGGTAGTATTAGATAAATATGAAAAATATAAGATAATTTTTAATATAATAGAGGAATTCAAAGAAATATTATTTGGGGAAGATAGCACAAAATTAAATACATGGATAACAAAATCTAATGCCCTAGGTATTAGGGAATTAAACAGCTTTATTACTGGTATTACAAGGGATATCGAAGCAGTAGAAAATGCTATTACCTATGAATATAGTAATGGTTTAAGGGTATTACAGATAGAAAATAACACCTAAATCAACTAACGTTGGAAAGAACCATTTCTTCATTGTAATTTACAATAGTAGTAGGCATAATCTTATTCCTCCCTTGTTAAGTGTTTTTTGGGATAATTAACAATTATCATAGGAATGGAGATTGTGCCATATTCAATTTTTGGTAATATTACCAATTACACTTTTATTTTTGGCATATAAAAAAGAAACCAGCCCTTAAAGACTGATTCCTATACTAATCACAATAAGTTAATAACTAGTGCCTGGTACCAACATTTATAATTCTCTAGCTCTATGGCAAGCTACAAAATGGTTTTCGTGTATTTCTTCTAATTCAGGAGCTACTTCCCTACACTTTGATATGGCATAAGGACATCTGTCTACAAATCTACAATTATCTTCTGGGTCTATAGGGCTTGGTACATCTCCTTCAAGCATTATCCTATGTCTATTCCTTTGAGTTTCAGGATCTGGAATAGGTATAGCTGATAATAGGGCTTTAGTATATGGGTGGATTGGATTATCATAAAGTTCCTCTGAATCAGCCACCTCCATCATATGCCCCAGATACATAACTCCAACTCTATCTGAAATATATCTAACCATGGATAAATCATGGGCTATAAATAGATAGGTAAGCCCTAGTTCATCCTGTAATTTTTTCAATAGATTAACTACTTGGGCTTGGATAGACACATCCAAAGCCGATATAGGTTCATCACAGACTATAAATTTAGGATTCAATGCAAGAGCTCTTGCAATTCCTATTCTCTGACGTTGTCCACCGGAAAACTCATGGGGAAAACGCAAAGAGTGTTCTTCATTTAATCCTACAAGTTTTAGCAATTCAATTACTCTATCACGACGTTCTTTATGGGTTTTATATATTTTATGAATCTCTAAAGGTTCAGCTACAATCTCTTCTACAGTCATCCTTGGATTCAATGAAGCATAAGGGTCCTGAAATATCATTTGGAAATTCCTACGCACCTCTTGCATTTCATTGTGGGATAATTCATATATATTTCTCCCATTGAAAATCAATTGGCCATCTGTTGGTTCATAAAGTCTAATTATGGTTCTGCCAGCTGTAGATTTCCCACAGCCAGATTCCCCTACTAGACCAAAGGTCTCTCCAGGATATATATCAAAGCTAATACCATCTACTGCCTTTAACTTTCCACTACCAACATCAAAATATTTTTTAATATTTCTGGCTGAGATTAAAGGTTCTACCATTATATTTCACTCCCTTCAGCTACACCTTGTGCCATTGGATGATTTAACCAACAACAACTATAGTGAGAATCCGTATGGTGATTTCGTTCTGGCATATGCCCTTTACATATAACCATTGCTTCATCACATCTATCGAAAAATGGGCAGCCCTTAGGAGGTATATATAAATCAGGAGGTGTCCCTTCAATGGAATGTAATGATTCAGACCTATCCATGTCTAAACGTGGAACACTACCTAATAATTTTCTAGTATAAGGATGCTTGGGATTCTTAAAGATTTCATCTACTGTTCCTTCCTCTAAGAGTTGTCCAGCATACATTACAATAACTCTATCACTCATATCAGCAACAACACCTAAATCGTGGGTGATTAGAATTATGGATGTTCCTAATTTATCTTGAATATCCTTCATAAGGTCCAATATTTGAGCCTGAACAGTAACATCTAAAGCTGTAGTAGGCTCATCAGCTATTAATAGTTTAGGGTTAGATACCATTGCAAGGGCAATCATAACCCTTTGACGCATACCACCTGAAAATTCATGAGGATATTGTTTAATTCTCTTATCCGGTTGTGGCACAGATACTAAATCTAACATTTCTACGGCTTTTTTTTCTGCTTCGCTAGAACTCAACTTTTGATGTCTAACCAGTCCTTCAACTATTTGTTTTCCAACTCTCATTGTAGGATTTAACGAAGTCATTGGGTCTTGAAATATCATGGATATTTCATTTCCACGAATCTTTTGCATTTCTTTCTCACTTTTTTGTACTATATCTTCACCATCAAATAGGATTTGGCCATGTTTATAGAATGCAGGTGGCATTGGAAGAAGTTGCATTATAGAGCTTGCTGTTACACTCTTCCCACAACCTGACTCTCCTACCAAAGCTACAGTTTCTTTTTTGTTTACATGAAAGTTAACACCACGTACCGCTTCAACCTCTCCGAAAAAAGTTTGGAAGGATACAGCTAAATCTTTCACCTCTAACAATTTTTCCATTTTTCCACCTCTTTCTATTTACGTAATCTTGGATCAAGGGCATCTCTTAAACCGTCACCTAATACATTAAAAGCAAACATTATAAGTGATATTAGTATTGCTGGTACCAAAATCTGATAAAAAACCCCTATTGGCATAACAGCTAACCCATCATTAGCTAAAGTTCCAAGACTTGGCTTAGGTGGCTGTAAACCTAATCCTAAAAAACCTAAAGTTGCTTCTGCAAATATTGCTCTAGGTATTGTAAGAGTCACATTAACTAAAATAGGCCCCAAAGTATTTGGTACAATATGCTTTCTTAGTATCCATCCATTAGAAGCACCTAAGGACTCAGAAGCCAATGAATACTCAGATTCTTTAAGCTGAAGTACCTGCCCTCTAACTAGATTGGCCATTGGCACCCATCCAGTTATAGTCATAGCAAGGATTAAAACAAACATGGAAGTACCGGACCCAGCCTCTGAAAAAACTACTGATAAAAGTACAACAACAAGCATATAAGGAATACTGTAAATAACCTCTGCTATACGCATCATAATAGCGTCTACTCGTCGGGAGGTCATACCTGCAATCCCTCCATAGATAACGCCTATACCAAAATCAATAAAAGCTGCAATAAGGCCAATTACTAATGAATATCTAGTTCCTAACCAAGCTCTAGTAAATAAATCTCTACCTAATTCATCAGTACCAAACCAATATTCACCATTGGGTTTGACATTAATCTTTTTTAAATTCTGCTCATAGTATTTAAATCCACTTATTTGAGTACCTACAACGGACATAATCCCCATAATTATAAGGAGAATTAGCCCAATCATTGCCAATTTATTCTGCTTTAACCTACGCCATACATCTGGCCAATATTTAATACTAGGACGTCTTATTTTTTCAGCATTTCGTAATTCATGAGGGGCTTTTTCAAACATTTCTCTAGTATATATCATTTCCTCTTTCATAGCTAACGTCCCTCCTTAGTAAGTCTTATTCTTGGGTCAATTAGCATATATGCTAAATCAACTAATAACAACATGGCAATCAATATAATAGCATAAAATACAGTAACCCCCATTATCAGTGTATAGTCCCTGTTATAGATGGATGTGGTGAAAAACATTCCAAGGCCAGGTATACCAAATATTTTTTCTATAACAAAGCTACCTACCAATAGATTTGAAATAGTAGTACCTAATATGGATATAATAGGTAATATTGCATTTCTAACAGCATGCTTGATAATAACTGCTGTTCTTGTAATTCCTTTGGATTTGGCTGTTTTAATATAGTCTTGTCCTATTATTTCTAACATGCTAGAACGCATAAGTCTTGCCATTTGTGCAAGAGGCATTAAAGCTAATGCAAAGGATGGCAATATGGTATGTCTCCATTCTCCCCATCCGCCTATTGGTATCCACTCTACATTTCTAGCAACAAATTGAATTAAAAAAGACCCCATTACGAAACTAGGTACTGAAACACCAATAATGGAAATAATCATAGAAATATAATCAGGAAATCTATTCTGATATAATGCTGCAATTGCACCTAATGCAGGGCCAAATATTAAGGCAATGAGAAGAGCTTGTAGCCCTAACTGGGCAGAAACAGGAAACCCCCTTGCTATCATTTCATTTACAGTTTCAGTATTGGATTTCATGGATTCGCCAAAATCTCCTCTAGCAATATTCTTTAAATACATTGCATATTGTTCACTACGAGGTCTATCTAATCCATATTTTTTTAACAGGTTTTGAAAAACTGCTTCAGGTATTCTTTTATTTTCATTTGCAAAAGGATTACCAGGAACAGAGTGCATTAGAACAAAAGTAATAGTTATAATTGCCCATATAGTAACTATAGACATTGCAAGTCTCTTTAAAAGGTATTTACTCATATTACCTCCCCTTTTCTATAATATTAAATAGAAACCAAGTGGCCAGCATTAGCCACTTGATTCCTTGGAGAATAAAAATCTCGCCACTAATCTAACTGTCATTATCATAATTTTGGTTGGGACAGTATTAAATACTGTCCCGCAAATTTTATATCTATTCTGCTATATCAGCATAAGTTATAACTGGATATCTTATTGCAACTTTTGTTATACCTGTTACACCTGGTTTTACAACGTATGGTTGAGTATAGAAATATACTGGAATAACTGGCATATCTTCCACTAACATCTTTTCTGCTTTTCTCATATTTTCCATACGAATGTTTTGATCAATTGTAGCCTTTGATTCTAGTACTAATTTGTCATATTCTGGATTATTGTACTTAACATCATTAAAAGCACTATCTGACCACCATAAATCAAGTATAGTCATAGGATCCATATAGTCTCCTATCCATCCAGCTCTTGATATTTGATAATCTCCTGCTTTTTCTCTATCAAGTTTTACTTGGAACTCAACATTTTCTAGACCCATTTCAATTCCTAATGCAGTTCTCCACATCTCTTGAGCTGCTTGAGCTATTTTCTTATGGGATTCTGAGGTATTGTAAAGAAGAACAAAATTACTACTGTTAAAGTCTTCTATAGTCATTCCCTCTTCAGCTAAACCTTCTGCTAATAATGTTTTAGCTCCTTCTGGATCGTATTCAATTAGATTACCTACTCCATCTCTAAATTCCTTACCATTTTCATCATCTAACCCGTAAGGAACTACACCTTCAGCTGGCATTTGTCCACCTTGTGTTATGTCGGTAACTATAGTTTCACGATCAAGAGCCATTGATAAAGCTTTTCTTACCTTTACGTTATTAAATGGTTTAGCTTCTGGGTTTACATTGTAGTAATAAGTACCAACTTGGGCACCTATATTTAGCTCTGGATCATTTTGTGCTTGAAGTTGAGCAACTACTGATGTTGGAATATCTACTAGAATATGATATTCTCCACCATCATATTTTTGCCATGCTGTATTTTGGTCTTCTATAATGTCTAAATCGATACCATCTAATTTAATCTTGTCTGCATTATAATAGGTTTCACTCTTTTCCATTACGATTTTAGCATTATGTTCCCATTTAACTAATTTAAATGGCCCATTTGAAATATGAGTTTCAGGTTTCTTTGCCCAATCTGGATTAGATTCTACAACATTTTTATTAACTGGAAAATAAGTATAGAATGCAGTTAATTCTAGGAAATATGCTGTAGGAGATTCTAGAGTAACTTCTAGAGTCTTTTCATCTAATGCCTTAACTGCTACATCATCTCTTGTACCTTCACCAGTATTAAAAGCTTCTCCGCCTTTAATATAGTAAAGTTGAAATGCATAGTCTGCAGCTAATTCTGGATCCAAAGCCCTCTTCCAAGTAAATTCAAAGTCTTCGGCTGTAACTGGATCTCCATTTGACCATTTTACACCATCACGAATAGTGAAGGTATATGTTAGTCCATCTTCTGATATTTCATAATCATCAGCCATACCAGGAACCAATTCTCCATTTTCGTCGAATGTCATAAGTCCTTCAAATACATTTTCTAATATCCAAGACTCATGGGTTCCTTGAGCTAATGCAGGATCTAAAGACCCTGGTTCACTACCATTGTTTGTTCTTAAAATTTTCTTTTCTCCTGTGTCTCCAGTTGAAGGTTCATCAGCTGTATCAGCTGGTTTGTCTGCTTCATCAGCTGGGGAAGAACACCCTGTAAAGAGCATTGCTACCACAAGGAAAATACTTACAAGTACTAAAAACTTCTTGCTCATTATTTGTTGCCCCCTTTTAAATTAATGTTCCGTCAAATATCTGACGGATATTTAGTATGTTTATATAAAAATCTAAAACCCAATATTTTAGGTTTTAGATTTCTTTTCAAATTCCCTATGCTAGTACCATTTATTAAATCATCTTATATTATTTTACGTTACTAAATTTATAATAGAACTTGTCTGTACTTATTTTCTAAGTTTACCACAACTAAGTCAAAATTTCAAGAACATTCCGTAAAGTTTTATAATAAAAATACTATTGAATATTTAGTAAAGTTGGCATAAAATGGCCATTTTGTAATTTTTGAGTATTCTATTTTCTTTAGGTTGAAGTTAAACATCCAAGTATCATAGCAATCTCCTTTATATATCTTGTTATTGATATTTCATAAAGTTTCCTAATTTTCCGTCTTATGCTACAATTAAATTATAGCATACATGTATTAATAAATTATCATACAGTAGAAATAAAAATTAATAAAAAAACTCCCGTAGGAGTTTTCTGAATCAAATAATTAACAGTAATTTTTAAAAAGCTTCATAATATAATAACTTATACTTAACATTTATTCGACTATATTTTCTATTAATCTATCTTTTATAAATCATCTATAAGTGCTCCTGCTTTAGCATATGCTGTTGATTTAGCTTCAAAAAAATCTGTTTTAACTGAATTTGCATCTGCTAATATATCTACCCAAGCAGCAGGATTTTTTTTGTACCCATCATATATTGCATCTAATCCTATTGCTCTCATTCTTAGGTTACCTAGATATTTTATATAATCATTAATTAAGTTCCTATTTATTCCTTGAATATTATCACCTATAACATAATTTCCCCAAGCTATTTCATGTTCTACCGCTGTTTTCATCATTTCTTTTAATTGCTCTTTTAAATCTTCTGTAAATATTTCTGGTTGTTCTACTTGTAATTCTTTTAGTATATTTCTAAATAACCAAAGATGTGTATTTTCATCTCTATTTATATATCTTATTTCTTGTGCTGAACCTGGCATTTTTCTATTTCTCTCTAAATTATAAAAGAACATAAATCCTGAATAAAAGTATATTCCTTCTAGGATATAATTTGCCATTACAGTTTTTACAAGATTTACTTCTGTTGGATTTTCTAAAAACTTATTATATAAATCTCCAATAAATTTATTTCTATCTAATAATATTTTATCATTTTTCCATTGATATAATATTTCATTTCTCTTTTCTGGTGAACAAATTGTATCTAGCATATAGCTATAGCTTTGCGAATGAACAGCTTCTTGGAAAGCTTGTATAGTCAGACATAAATTCACCTCACTGGCTGTTATATAGTTATTTATATTAGATAAATTGGCAGTTTGTATTGAATCTAAAAATATTAAAAAAGATAATATCTTATCATAAGCTGTTCTTTCTTCATTTGTTAGCTTATTATAATCTTTCAAATCTTGAGAAAGATTTATTTCTTCTGGAATCCAAAAGTTATTCATTGCTTGTCTGTACCAATCTGACACCCAAGTATATCTCATATTATTAAAATCATTTAAGTTAGTAGTATTTCCGTTTATCATTCTCTTTTTAGATATTTCTGTATCACCATATTCATTAAAAAGAGGTTTCTTATTTATGATCATTTCTATTCCTCCAGTTCCTTTATTTATATTATGCTGAACAACTTTCACAGTCACTTACTGATAGGGATTTTGAACGTACATAGTATATTGACTTCACTCCACATTTGCATGCTTCTATATATAAATTCATAATTTGTCTCATAGTGTAATTAGTTGTTATATATAAATTAAAAGATTGGCCTTGATCTATATGTCTTTGTCTTACTCCATTCATTTCTACACACCACTTTTGATCTATGTTATATGCAGAGTTATAGTACCAATAATTTTCTTCATTTAGATTTGGTGCAGTTTTTGGTATTATACTTCCCTTTTTCTCCTCTAACCAAAATCTAGACATTACTGGATCTATCCCCTCAGAAGTTCCTGCTATAGTTGCCGTTGATCCATTTGGGGCTACAGCTATCAAATATCCATTTCTCATTCCATAAGTATTTATATCTTCTCTTAATTCATTCCATTTTTCTGAGTTATATCCTCTAAGTTCAAAGTAATTTCCATTATCCCAATCTGAACCTTCAAAGCATGAATATCGTCCTTTTTCTTTTGAAATATTCATGCTCGCTTTTATTGCGTGATAATTAATTCTTTCATAGACATTATCTGCAAAATCTTTATGTCTATCTTCTGTCCAGTGAATTAAATTATTTGCTAACATATGGTGATATCCACTTGTTCCAAGCCCTATTGCTCTATATTTTTTATTAGTTACTTCTGCAAATGGTACTGAATAATAATTTAGATCTATTACATTATCCATAGCTCTTATTTGAGTTTCTACAACATATCCAAGTTCTTTATCATTTTTAACATCAACATTACCTAAAACTACTGATGATAAATTACATACTACAAAATCACCTGATTTTGTTTTTTCAACTATTATTGAATCTCCATTTTCATCTTTTATCTCACACTTTTGTATATCCATAGGACTCATATTTTGCATAATTTCTGTACAAAGATTGGATGAGTAAATCATCCCTTTATGTTTATTTGGATTCATCTTATTTACTGTATCTCTATAAAAAGCAAAAGGTGTTCCTGTTTCTGCTGCACTTTTTATTATTAATCTAACTATTTCTTTTACTGACATAACTCTCTTACTTATGCTTTCATCTTCTACACATTCATAATATCTCTTTTCCCACTCTTCTCCATAGAAATCTTCTAATGAATATCCCTTTGCTAATCTGATTTCGTGAGGACACATCATATACCAATTTGAATCTATATCTGTTTCTGCAAGTTTCCAAAATAAGTCTGGATAACAAAGCCCTGGAAAGACATCATGTGCTTTTTTTCTGTCATCTCCATTATTAGTTTTTAATTGTAAAAACTCTGGCAAATCCTTATGCCACGCATCTAACCATATAGCAACTGATCCATTTCTTACTCCTAATTGATCTACTGCTATTGCTGTATCATTAAATAATTTTACCCATGGTATCACCCCTCCAGAAGCTCCCTTAAACCCTCTTATTGGTGATTCTAAAGCTCTAATTTTCCCAATATATATTCCCATTCCACCACCAAACTTTGAAACCTCTGCAAAGTTATCAATTGATTTATATATCCCCTTTAAACTATCTTGCACTGTATCTATAAAGCATGAACTTAATTGATAAAATGGCTTTCTAGCATTAGACATTGTTGGTGTTGCCATTGTTGCTTTAAGTGAGCTTAATACATCATAGAATCTCTTTGCCCATAATACTCTTACTTCCTTTTTTTCTGGAATTGCTAAGTGCATTGCTATGCCCATGAACATCTGTTGTGGAAGTTCCAATGTGCTTCTATCAAAATCTTGAATTAAATATCTACTTGCTAGGAGATTTATTCCACTATATGTAAATAAAAAATCTCTCTCTGGCTTAATAGCTTTTTCTAATTCTAATACATCTTCCTTAGTATAATTCTCTAATATATATTTTCCATAAAGGCCCTTATATGTTAATTCACTTATGAATTTATGTAAATTTTTATATAAATCTTCTTCTTTATTTAAATTTCTATTTTTTCGTATTTCATCATATAGCTTTAATACATAAAGTTTAGATGCTGCCTTTTGCCATTCTGGTTCTATATCTGATGTAAGCTCTAAAGCTACTTGAATTACAGAATTTCTTATTTCCTCTTCTCCCATATTAGGCCTAATTATATGATTTAATTCATCTATGAGCCTTTCTTCTGTATAAACCTCACTACCGTCATCTATTCCACCTATCGCTAGCTTACATATATTAAACAAATCCATTGATTATTCCCCTTTCACTATATATGGTATATAAATTTCTTGCATTTTCCACCACTATACAATATATAGATATTATAATTTCAAACTTTTCCTTTGTAAAATTTAATAAACTATTGCTAGAAAAGAAAAAAAGGAGGTATTCAACTAATATCTCCCTTTTCCATATATAATAATAGTTTTATGAATAATTTTTATTCTTTAGTATTTAAAACCAAATAATATTAATTATTTTAATTTTGTTAACCATTCTTCTTCTTTAAAACCTACTAATATTGTATCATCTTTTACTATTATAGGCCTTTTTACTAACATTCCATTAGAAGCTAATATATCTAAAAGCTCCTCTTCTGGTAATGCTTTAACTTTATCTTTTAATTGCATTTCTCTATACAACACACCTGAAGTATTAAAGAATTTATTTATTGGTAGATTACTCTTAGCTAACCATTCCTTAAGTTCTTCTTTAGTTGGGTTCTCTTCTGCTATATGCCTATCTATAAATTCTATATTATTTTCAATTAAAAACTTTTTTGCTTTTTTGCATGTAGTACATTTGGGATATTCAATAAATAAAACTGACATTTTATCACTCCTATATTTAGTTATTATTATTTAATTATTATTATATATATTTTTCAATTAATAAATGAAACATCTACCTCATACTTCCTTAGCCGGGCTTTGTCACTAAATTCAGTTATCATTACACTCAACTTCATTAAGTGTTCAATACCTCTACATCATTACTATTTTTTATAAAGTCATTAATTAATATCCTTATATGAGTAAAATATAAAAATTGAAAGCATGTATATTATTTCTTAGGTATAATTAAATATATTTTAAACATATCTCCTTCTACTTCTATTTTTATGCTACCATTATGAAGCTCAACTATACTTTTAGTTATGGCAAGGCCCATACCAGATCCTTCTACTGATGAATTTCTTGACTTATCTGCTCTAGCAAATCTTTCAAATATATCTTGAGTATTAAAATCCATTTCATAATTAGATATGTTTTTAAAAGAAACTTCCACTGAGTTTTCTCTGGCATTTATATCTATATACACCCTAGTATTATTTAAAGAATATTTTAAAGCATTTACAATTATATTTTCAAATACTCTAGACATTAATTTACCATCTAGATCAACAAATATTTCATCCTCATTTGAGCTTACTTTAAACTCTAAGTTTTTTTCTTCATATAAATTTGAGTATTCTCCAACACCTTGATGTACTAATGAAACTATATCTATTTCCTGCTTTTCTATTGTCATCTTTCCGCTATTCAACTTTGATACTTCAAATAAGTCTTCTATAAGACTTTTTAGCCGTTTAGAATTTTTATCTAATATAGTCAGGTAGTCTTTTTTCTCCTCATCTGTAATATTTCTGTCATTTAATATATTTACATAGTTTATTATTGATGTTAAAGGAGTCTTTAGATCATGAGATACATTTGATATAAGCTCAGTCTTTAGCTTCTCATTTCTTATCTTTTCATTTAATGCTATTTTATAGCCGTCTTTTATTTGATTTATATTATTTACTAATTCTTTAACTTCTCTTTCTCCAATATTAGTTAAATTATATTCTAAGTCTCCTGCATTAATTTTTTTTAATCCATCATTTATTATAGATATATCTAAGCTTTTCTTTAATGAATATAATACACACATTAATGGGATTAGAACTAAAATTAAAGTTCCTTTAAATGGGTACTTACTTAAAAATGTTATTAATATATTTTGATTTCTTATTCCTGCAATTAAATATAAATAAACCAGTATTACCCCTACGGATCCACTAATTGAAATTATCATTTTATTTCTTGTATTTTTATACTTATATCCATACTTCAAAACATAAAAAAGCCTTTTTAAAACTTTTATTTCTAAGTGTATGTTACTACTGTTAAATATAGAGTTTACTATTATTTTTAATAAAAGAAGCATAGTAAATATAGTTGATAATATCATACTCCTTGCAGTTAAAGATTCAGTCTTTATAAGATAAGAGTACACACTTGGATCTCTATAATATATCTCTATATATTTATCTATATTTTGCTTTGAAATTTTCTCATTTGTACTTTCTATATAGTAATTATATATATCCTTATTATCTATTCTAACAGAAGAAAACTTAAATTCCTTTAAATAATCATTTATCTTCTCTTCTAATAAGGCAACAGTATTTTCTTTAATTTGTACAGATTTATATAAATTAACATCGTTAGTCGTAAATTCTCCTGTTTCCTTATTCATTAAAATATAAAACAAGCTACCATAAAAATAGTTATTTTGTGATAAATGTTGATTTTTATATTCTAAAATACTAATATCTTCTAAGTTATTTGTATCAGTATATATTTCTTTTGATAAATCTTTACTTTCATAATATATCATTGATTGTATATATTTATCTTTATTTAATAAAGCATCAAAAGTTCCTGCTCCTAATTCAGCAAACGTATTGTTAAAGGATTGGTAATATCCTATAGTTAATGTCACTAATGAGACACATACTACTAGAATCTCTATACCCCATACACCTGTTATGTATTTTTTAATCTTCTCTTTCAATTTTATATCCAACTCCCCACACTACCTTTATATATTCAGGGTCCTTTGTATTGAGCTCTATCTTTTCTCTTATTCGCCTAATATGAACAGTTACTGTATTTTCACTTCTATAAAATGGTTCTTCCCATACTTTTTCATATATTTCCTTAATTGAAAAAACTTTTCCTAAATTTGAGGCTAACAGTTGAAGTATCTTAAATTCTGTTGCTGTAACTTTTACCTCTTCACCTCTTAATAATATTGTTTTTTCTTTATTATTTATAACTAAATCTTTTACCTCTATTATATCAGGGCTTTCACCTTCTAATTCTAGAGGTTTTTGATATCTTCTTAATTGAGATTTAACTCTAGCAACTAGTTCTAAATGATTAAATGGTTTTGCTATATAATCATCAGCTCCAACATTTAAACCTAATATCTTATCACTATCCTCGCCTTTAGCTGATAACATTATTATAGGTAGATTTTTCTTCTCCCTAATTTTTAAACACGTCTTGATTCCATCCATTCTAGGCATCATTATATCTAATACTATTAAATGTATTTTTTCCTTATCTAATACTTCTAAAGCCTCTATTCCATCTCTAGCTTTAAAAACCTTCATTCCTTCTCCTCTTAAATATATATCTATAGCATCTCTAATTTCCTTTTCATCATCAACTACTAAAACATTAAACATACTTTCACCCCTTGATTTATTTCATCTTATAAATATAATATCTTATATTATGATATTTTACTAATTATAAAAATTACATTTTTATTAAAATAGCCTATTATATCTATAAGTTATTATTAACATATTTATATATTTAATATATAATCTTATTGTATATTTCTAATAGATAAATTTAAGGAGTTTAATATGTTACACAAGTTCTCAATCAACACTCACATGATCCTAGATTTTATTATTATTTTTTTGGGATGTATAATAGCATCCTTAGGTGTTAATTTATTCTTAGTTAATGCTCAATTACTTAGTGGTGGAGCTACAGGGGTCGCACTTATTTTACAATACTTATCAGAGATACCATCTGGAATATCTGTATTTATAATTAATATCCCTTTATTTTTCCTTAGCTATAAAATGTTAAGTAAAAGATTTACTTTATATACTGCAATTGGTATGATTTCTTTATCAGTTGCTCTTATCATAACTAAGCCTTTATCTCATTTAGTAAAGGTAGAAGATATATTACTTTATTGTATTTATGGTGGAGTTTTATGTGGATTAGGATATGGTTTAGTTTTTTCAAGAAACGGATCAACAGGTGGTACTGATATTATTACTATGGTTGTTAGAAAAAAGTTTTCTAACTTTGAAATTGGTAAACTTAGCTTTGCAATTAACTGTGTAATAATTTTTATAGGAGCTTTAATATTTGGACTTCCTAAGGCTCTTTATACTTTGATTTCTATATTTGTTCAAGGAGCTATTGTAGATAAAGTTATAAATGGATTTAACAGTAAGAAATTATTGTTAATATTAACTGAAAAAGAAGATGATATTATTCAATATGTTATTAAGGATATGAATAGAGGTGTTACTTCACTTATAGCAGAAGGTGAATATACTCATAAGCTAAAGAAAATGCTTTATATAGCTGTAACTTCATCTCAAATGGTTCATTTAAAAAGCAAAATTCTGAGAATAGATCCTAAAGCATTTATTACAATAATAGATGTTTCTGAAGTTAATGGAAAAGGATTCTATAAAATTTAAATATATAACTAAACTATAGACATATTATGCTCAATTCTCCGTCACTTCGTTCCAAGTCGACTTTCGCATTAATGTGTCTATAGTTTTACTAATTATAGTATTTAAATTTACTTTCTTTTGCTCCTAAGATATTCTTCTTGTCCCTGCTTGTATAGATTATTCCCTTCAGTATCTATAATAACTATTAATGGCATATCCTTAATTTCCATTCTCCTTATTGCTTCTGCACCTAAATCCTCGTAAGCTATTATTTCTGATTTAGTTATACTCTTAGATATCAGAGCTGCCGCTCCACCAATAGTGCCAAAATATATAGCTTTGTTTTTAATAATTGAATTAATCACCTCTTCATTTCTTGCTCCTTTTCCTATCATTGCTTTTAATCCTAAATCTAATAACTTAGGTGAATATGCATCCATTCTATAACTTGTTGTTGGTCCAGCTGATCCTATAACATTGCCTTCTTTAGCTGGAGTTGGTCCTACATAATAGATTGTCTCATCTTTAATGTTTATAGGTAATTCTAATTTAGCATCTAGTAAATCTATTAACCTCTTATGAGCTGCATCTCTAGCTGTATATATACTTCCAGTTAGCAAAACTCTATCTCCTGCCTTTAAATCTTTTATCTTCTCATATGTTAAAGGTGTATTAATTTTTTTATCCACAGAATCTATTCTTATAACTTCTTTTTCCACAGACTTATCCCCCTATAAAACCACTTCTTTGTGTCTTGTTACATGGCAGTTTATATTTACTGCAACTGGTAATCCTGCTATATGCGTTGGATATGTTTCTATGTTTACTCCTAATGCTGTTGTCTTTCCACCAAAGCCTTGTGGACCAATTCCTAAATTGTTTATTTCATTTAATAACTCATCCTCTAAATTGCAATAGAATTCATCATTATTCCTAATATTTATAGGTCTTAGTAAAGCTTTCTTTGCTAAATACGCTGCTTTATCAAAAGTACCACCAATACCCACACCTATAACTATTGGAGGACATGGGTTTGGACCAGCTTCTTTTACTACCCTTATAACAAATTCCTTAACTCCTTGAAGTCCTTCTGAAGGTTTCAACATTTTTATTTGACTCATATTTTCTGATCCAAAGCCTTTAGGTGCAACGGTTATCTTTAGTTTATCTCCTTGAACTATATCGTAATATATAATGGCTGGAGTATTATCTTTAGTGTTAATTCTATTTATAGGATCATTCACAATAGATTTTCTTAAATATCCATCTTTATATCCTCTTCTAACACCTTCATTTACAGCATCTTCTAGACTTCCTCCAATTATGTGTATATCTTGTCCAATTTCAATAAAAACACATGTCATCCCTGTATCTTGGCAAATCGGCATTCTTTCATTTTTAGCTATCTCTGAATTTATTATTATTTTATCAAGTATATCTTTAGCTAAATCCCAAGTTTCTTCCTTTTCAGATCTTACTAGAGCATTTTTTATATCATTAGATAAATTGTAATTAGCTTCTATACATAATTCTCTAACTACGGATACAACCTCTTCAATGTGTATTTCTCTCATAAATATCCCCCTTATACTTTTATCTTCTTAAATAATATAAAATATCACTTTGCAAATATTAAATTATTTATATAATTCTATAAGATTCT